>JAVKTQ010000008.1 GCA_031460455.1 Sporomusaceae bacterium | reverse complement strand
AAGACAGGGAAAAGTGTATCACAGATCATTTTCGACCGCCGCAAATATGCAATTTTATATCGCCACTTTCCTACATTTTATCGTCGGCGCTGACAACGACTTTATTTTTATGAAACACAATCAAGACCTGAGGTGTCCCAGATGCATGTTTAATAGTAAGACGTATTTTGTGAAGCTCTTCTTATAATTACCGGCTGCCTCTCCTGCATGATGGTAAAAGGTATTGGCAAGTTTATTAGCCGACAAAAAGAAGGTTCTGCAGCGGCAAGGGTTCGCGGCTGCAGAACTTTTTATCTTATAACATTATTATGTTATATCTTGCGACGAAATTAGTTAAAACTTATGACAGGATTAGTTATAATCGACACTATCCACAGCCTGCAATAGCGCGCAATAAATAAAAATACAAATAATGAATAAAAATCCGCCCAACATAAATTTGAGGGGCGGATTTCGTCCGAGACTTTGTTTTACATTCCGAGTCTTTATTTTATATTCCGCGTCTTTTTTTTACACAAACAACAATGTTCCATTAAAATAAAGTCGTGGAATGAGAATCGCTTATATTCGGCCTTTTCCTGCTGTAATACATTTCTCCTAATATCGCTTAAAGTCGTGGAATAGATTCGCTAATAACATCCGATGGTAATCCATTTATTAAAATAAAGTCGTGGAATAAGCTAAGCAATTTGAGGAGACTGGCACATATCTCTTGAACGCCATTTAAGCGAATGGTGTCCAGTACGTAACTCAATTGTCCGAAAAGGCTTGTAAATTAAGGATTTATTGTCCGGCGATGTCCATCATTTACAGATACAAATATAGGTGTCCGTTAGACAAGTGTTAGACACTTGTAGACTCATGCAGAGAAGCCCGGAACTAGATCCGGGCTTCTCCGCGGTAGAGGGGTATGAGGGAGGGAGAATCTTCAGGCCATCTTTTTGAGCCATTCCAGCCAATCATCAGAGTGTTCTGCGCTGTTCGCTCGGAGTAATACCGCCTCCAACAGCAAGGGGTTGAACGGCAAACCGCAAAGAGTTTTAGCGCAAGCCATTGCAGCTATTTCCCCAGCCGCCGGAATGGTAGAGCGGTATTGAAACGGACCGATACTCCACAGGGTGATTATTTTGCTACGCGTATAAATGGCTTGACCGACGTCTTCAACATGATGGAAGAGCTCGTGAGCGACGGAGACTTCCACGACGCTGAACGGCCCCAGCAGGTCGGTTAAACAGTGCTCGGCTATCATCCGTTCAATATTGGCCAACGCACAACGATCGAGAGTAATTTCTTTGCGCTCGGGTTTATATACGGACAGGATTACCCGTTGACCCGGCAAGTCGGCTTTTGTTACCTTAACGCCCAACAAATCGGCCATTTCGCTCGGCAAAATATCGCCATACTCCCGGATCAGCCTCTCAGCCACAGTCCGTCCGCACGCCAGCGCGGTGGCGATGACCTCACTCCGCCGGGCCGCATCAAGTTTAGTGGCCAGCGGGTCGGCGCAAAGTAGCAGTGCGGCGAATCGTTCGTCGGGTAAAGCCGCCACTGTCTGCAGGCTTGCGCGTAAATCATATGTCATTTTTCGCCGCGATGATGACCGCCTGCTCGTCGGGAGCGAACTCGTCAAGTTCGGTGGCGATCACGTTCATGATATGATCCTTGCTGGGCATTGACGAATAATCGAGCACCCGGCCGCCGACACAGAGGAAGATGTCCGGGAAGAGAATCATATCGCTTTTGTAATTAGTCATAGCTTCCCACAGTTCGTCGATGATCGCCACCGTCTCGGCGACATCGCCTTCCTTGACAACCGCGTCTCCGCGCTGCACCTTGATAAAGCCCTTTTTGTCGACCACGCGGATGGGCATCTTCCCTTTCTGCTTCTGCAAGGCGGAAGAGGTAAAGACAAAGAGGGCGTTGGTGCTGCCGACCAGCTCGACGTCTTCTTGTGCTATCCCCATTGATTCGGCAGCCAGAGTGCGGCTTTCGTCCGCGCTAGCTTCCTTGAGAAGGTCGGTGGTCTGGACGGCGGTGGAGCCAAGGGCGATAGCCCGCACCTGCTGGGTCTGGGCGTTTATTTCGATATATACCTCCACCGTGTCTGGAACAGCGCCGCTGGAGATAACTGCCTGCCGGGCTTCTCTTTTGATAGCAGCGATGTCTTCGGTCGAGGGGTTGGGTATCACCCGCTCGACAACGTCGCGCACCATCGCAAGGCCAACGCCGATTGACGAGATAACCTCGGCATTTTCGGGGATCTTGTATTTCATATCCATTCTGTCAGCGGTAAAAGGCAGGAGAGCCGAAGCGCCGCCGCCGCACCCCACGAGCATTATCTGGTCGCGTTCCAGCTTGTACTCGCGGGCGAGTGTTTCCACTACCGGGATAATCTTATCGGTTGCCTTTGTCAAAATGGCGCGGGCGGCGTCCTCGACCGACATTCCCAGTAAATCGGCCACCGGTTGCATTGCCTTGTAGCAGGAATTCCTATTGCCGTACGCATGCCATTCCGGCGAGGTGAGCCCAAGGATATTGGCGGCGCAGGTGTTGGTCACGGCGATCCGTTTGCCGTTCTTGAGTCTTAGGGACACGTGATCGCCGGGGTCGCCGGGCTTTGGCTGGACGAACTCGATCACCGGGTCCTCGATTTCCTCTTCAGGCGTGAAAGCTGCGTAACCAAGGCCGGCGATGTGGGCGCTACGCGGGCCTACGTCCACAAGTTTGCCGCCTGCCACCCGCACCATACTACCGCCGGCCACGCCCAACACCCGGACGTCGAGCGAGCTAATGCAGGTGCGGTGGCCGCCGACCACGGCGTAGTTGATCGTGGGCCGGCCGTTCTTGATGACGCCGATGTTGGTGCTGGTGCCGCCCACCTCGAAGTAGATTCCATTGGAAGCGCGCAGGTACATGAGTGCCCCGATAACGCTGGCAGCTGGGCCTGACAGCATCGTCAGCACGGGGCGGCGCTGGACTTCGGCGATATCCATGACCCCGCCGTCGCCGCGCATTATCATAAGCGGTGCCTTGATGCCGGTCTTACGAACGCTGCCCTCGGTACTGCGGGCTGTTTCGAACATGCGGGGCAGGATACTGGCGTTGACCACCGCTGAGCGGGTGCGGACGGTAAGGCCGTACAGCTTGGTAATCTCGCAGCCGGAGGTTGCGGGGATACCAAGCTCAGCCGCCGTATCCTGCACGAAGGATTCCTCAAGGGAACAGTCAACTCCGAAGGCCCGCGAAGCAACGATAACCTTTGCGCCTTTTTCGTTCAACTCCTTTATCACTGCCTGAACGCTTTCTTTCTTCAATTGTTTGATATCCATGTAAGTATGATGGGTTTTGATTGACTTGCCAGTCCCCAAGGGGACGTCACCAAGCTTTGTTTGGCGTTTGGCCAGCATCCCTTCCATGAAGCCCGAAGCCATGCCTACTATGCCGACCTCAGCCACATCGCCTTCCAACAGCGCGTTAGTCGCCTGAGTGGTGCTGTGGGCTATGAAGATTATATCTTCGGGTGAAATGTTGTTTTCCCGCAGACAGTTTTCAAACGCCTGCACAACCCCGGCGGCCACCCCGGCCTCATCGCGGTGGGTAGTCAGCACCGAGGACTTGCCGATAATTTCGTGGGTTTCGTTATCCAGGGCGACAGCCTTGGTAAATGTACCGCCTACATCGATTCCCATACGGATCGCTCTGTTTGCCATGGTGTTCACTCCTTGCTGCCATCGTGCGCCGCCGGTAAAGGCGGCGCACACGCTTGTTCCTTTTGCATCAAAGCTAGCTTACTTGAACATGTAAACGGCGAGCAACGCGTTAACAATGACCGTCAGCCAGGCCCAGGCCACCCCTGTCTTCAGGTGCTCGGTGATAGCCAGCTTGCTGTAGCTGATGGCCCACAGGTTCCAGGACTGGGTGGGGCACATGGCGATCGCCATCGAGATAGTCGGTACATAGACAAGCGGCAGTAGCAGCGCCGGCGGGAAAAGGTTCATGCCGACGAGGATGGCGATGGTGGCGCTACCCGCGCCCCAGGCCATCAGCGGACCGCGGAACAGGCCGAGCGGCGCCAGCACGCCGAAGGCGACGGCGACCGTCCAGGGATCAGTGGGGATGAACGGCCCGAGGACAGCCTTGAAGATGCCTGCCACCTTGCCGGCGGCGGCACCGAACATGGCCAGCATGAACAGCATGCCGAGCAGCAGGGCGACGTCGGTAGTGCCATCCTTAAGCGAGCGAAGCAGGATCGACTGGGCGTTGTTCCAGGGCAGAAGCTTATTGGTTGTCACCAGGGTAAGGAGAATGGCGAGGATCATGCCAGGCAGCGGCGGCCAGTTGAACGCAACGGCCATGATAACAGGCACGGCTGGTACGATATAGGCAAAAAACGGCACATGCGTTACGTTGACCTGGGGTGAGGTAACGGCCCACGCTTTCGCCGGCTTACGCAGCGAAAGGTTGAAGATGAGCATAAGGACTATTATTAAGATTGAGATCGCCATCGCCGTAACCCCGAAGGTGAAGTAAGGCCCGTTAAACGGCACCGAGTTCGCCGGAAAAAACATGACGATCTGCTTGAAGAGTACCTGGTTAATATACATAGCCGCGCCGATGGACATAGTGAAAGCGGGGACGGCGACCCTCTCGGGCACGCCGATGGAGAGCAACACCGGCAGGGCGATGACGCCGATAGCGATGACCGCGCCCACCCCGAAGGTGCTCGTGAAGATGAAGGTCGTCACAAGCGCCACGAGCACGGTCGTGACCAGCGGCTTGTCGCCGCCCAGCTCGACCGCCCGCCGGATGAGAGAACCTGCGATGCCGGTCTCGACCAGCATGCGTCCAAACCAGCTGCCGAAGATAACCACAATGGCGGTAGGTCCGTAGCTTTCCGCCCCTTTCTGGATGACGTCGGTGATAGTTACCATGTAGGGAACCTGGCCGATGACAGCCCAGGCCAGCGCGGAGACGATGAAGCCGAAGATCAGGTTGCCGCCGCGCATAGCGAAAATGACCAAGCCGACGTACACGGCAAGAAGAAGAACGGTTTGGATTGACTCCACTCTTAACCCCTCCTATAATGACCCGTATTTTTTATAGGCTTCCGTGACCGAAACACCGGCGCGCAGTTCGCGACGCATGCCGCCCTCGCGGACAAAAACGTCCTCGGCGTCCACGAGCACTTCCATGATGATATCCTTGGGCACGACAACAACCCCGTCGGTGTCGCCGAAAACAAAATCCCCCGGGTATACGGCGGTATTGCCGATCTTGACCGGCACCTGCCATTCCCTGATGTACCAGCGACCGATCGAGCTGGCGGCGCATTTGAATTTCGCAAACACGGGGTATTTCATCTCATCAATATAGGGTACGTCGCGTACGCCGCCGTCTACCACCGCGCCCAGGCAGCCGCGCTCGCGGGCGGCGGTGGACATGATCTCGCCCCAGTGGGCGGCTTCTGTGTGCCCGCCGCAGGCCCATACCGAAATGGTATACGGAGTAATGCTGTCGAGCATAGCCAGACGCTGGTGGGTGTCGTCGCTCTTGGTATCGGCGCATGGGTAACCTTGGCCGGTGAAGGCGATGCCGCAAAGCCTGTCGACCTCAGTGAACGGAGTGATGTAATAGGGAAGAACCTGGTTGCGGTAACCCTTCTTGTCGAGCATGTCGGCGATGGCGCCGGAGTAAAGCTTGCTGTAGCGTTCGCGGATGTCTTTCAACATAGCTTCGTCCATTTTAATGCCTCCTTTTTATCTCTGTACGCGCCCCGAACCGTCGCCGGCCATGAGGGTCTTGACTTCGTCGAGTGTCACGTGGTTGTGGTCGCCTTCGATGGAATGCTTGAGGCAGGAAGCGGCCACGGCCAACTCAAGAGCCTCCTTCGGCTCCTTGCCGTTCAGGAAGCTGTAGATCAGCCCGCCGGCGAACGAATCGCCGCCGCCTACCCGGTCGACGATGTGGACGGCGTACTCGCGGGAGAAATAGTATTCACCGCCATGATAGAGCATCGCCGACCACATGTTATCCGAGGCCGAGATGCTGCCGCGCAGGGTGATGGCGACCGATTCGAAACCGAAACGTTCCTTTAGCTGGGCGGCGACATATTTGTACCCGTCATGGCTGAGTTTGCCGCCGGCGATGTCCGTGGCCGGCGCCTTGATGCCGAAGACCTTTTCGGCGTCCTCCTCGTTGGCGATCAATACCTTGACGAATGGCATAAATGAACCCATCACCTTGCCGGCCTTCTCGCTCGTCCACAGATTCTTGCGGAAATTTAAGTCGCAGCTCACCGTCACCCCTGCCGACTTGGCCGCCTGACAGGCTTCGAGGACCACTTCGGCTACATTATCGCCGAGCGCCGGCGTGATACCGGTGAAATGGAACCAGTCTGCTCCAGCAAAGATCTTTTGCCAGTCGAACTCGCCAGGCTTGACGCCGGAAATCGCTGAGAGTTTGCGATCGTATACCACCTTGGACGGACGCTGGGAGGCGCCTTTCTCCAGGAAGTAGATCCCCAGCCGCTCGCCGCCGCGGATTATGCCGCCGGTGTCGACGCCGTAACGCCGCATCTCGTTGAGGGCCGCTTGGCCGATTGGATTGGCCGGGAGTTTGGTGACGAAAGCGGCATCCACGCCGAAGTTGGCGAGCGCCACGCTGACGTTGGCCTCCCCGCCCCCGTACACAGCTTCGAAGGCGTTGGCCTGCTCGAAACGCAGATAGCCGGGCGGCGCGAGACGAAGCATGATTTCACCGAAACATACCACTCTTGCCATATGGATGACCTCCTAAATCTTGAGTCGCTATTATCCGCGTGCCTGGCGGATTTTTTCGATGAACTGCTTCGCGATGGCTGTTATCGACTCGTAGTCGCCCTTCTTAGCCCCGCCTGTCAGGTTGCCGCCTACGCCGACGGCCACGCAGCCAGCCTTAATCCACTCGGCAACGTTATCCAGGCTCACCCCGCCGGTAGGCATGAGCGGCGCCTGCGGCAGCGGACCTTTCACCGCTTTAACGAATGTCGGCCCAAGAGCCTCGCCGGGGAACACTTTGACGATATCGGCTCCGGCCTCCATGCTCTCGACGATTTCTTTGATGGTGGCCGCGCCCGGCATCACCGGCACCTGATAGCGGTGGCAAAGCTTGATCGTTTCTACGTTCAGCGAGGGTGACACGACATACTGGGCTCCGGCCAGGATGGCAACGCGGGCCGTCTCGGGGTCGAGCACCGTCCCGGCGCCGAGGATGATCTCACCGGACTTGTAAGTTTTGGCGAGTTCACCGATAACCTCCGCCGCCCCTGGGACTGTGAAAGTGATTTCGATGGCGGCGACGCCGCCGTTGATGCAGGCGTCGGCAATCCGTTTGGCCTGGTCGGCGTTCTCGGCCCGCACAACCGCCACCAGACCGGAATCGATCATCCGCGAAAGCACCTGTAGTTTAGGTATCATTTTCCAAACCTCCAGTCGGTTTACTAAATCGGTTTACTATGGTAAGCTCCGCCCTTCATCAATCTTTAAAACAAGTTATCCTGCTACAACTTTGTTCTCCATTGTGCCGATGAACAGACTTGACAGGGTCACAACGTCGCCGATACCGATTTCACCGCTTCCCGGCAAAGTACCGGTCAGTATGACGTCACCGGGCTCTAGCGTCATTATCCCGGAGATAAACGCGATCAGTGCAGCAACGTCGAATATCATGTCGCCTGTGCTGCCGCTCTGCTTGATGTGTCCGTTGACCGATGCGATGAGGGGAACGTCGTATGGATTGACGGAATCCGCTGTCGCGATGCATGGTCCGAGCGGGGTGAAGGTGTCAAAGGATTTGCCGCGGGTCCAGGGTTGACCCTTGATCATATGGTCTTTCGCGGTGACATCGTTCCCCAAGGTATAGCCGAAAACATAGTCAAGCGCTTTCCCGGCAGCCACATTCTTCGCCTTGCGGCCCATCACAACGGCGAGTTCCACTTCAAAAGCCGGGTTCTTCACGATGCTCGGTACGACGATACTTTGCCCCGGGCCGACGACCGACGAAGGCGGTTTGAGAAAAATGGTCGGTTCGGACGGCAATTCTACACCTTTAGCAGCCGCCACCGATTTGTAATTTAGTCCAACACCGATGATTTTCGACGGCTGCTTGACCGGACAAAGCAGCTCTGCGTCGGCAAACGCGACCAACTCCGCGGATGGCGTCGCGTCTCCCTCGACAACGTCGCCGCTCAGTACGCGAAGCATCCCCTGTTCGAGCGCGCCCCAACTCTCCTTCCCCTTGTAGGAAAACCTGTACAAGTTCATTGTCTCACCTCCTTTTGACATAAGTTCTTTATAAACCGTTTTACTAAACCGGTTTATAGATACTATTCACTTCTGTTTCTGGCGAAGAATTCCTGCCACCTTTGAAAGAAAATTTCCGTAATTCTTCCTTCCGCCACAAAAAAATAAGGCGCTAAAAAGCGCCCTTTCTATGTCAGCCGTGTTCTCATTTTTCGCCGCAGGAATGTCTGACTATCAATTCAGGTTGGTACATCATGAATTGAGACTTATATTCCGCCGTCTTCTCACGGATTCTTTTTATCACCAACTCAGCCGCCATATATCCCATCTCATAGGCTGGCTGCGCGACTACGGTTATCGGCGGGTCCAGCAGGTTTGCCCACTCCCAGTCGTCGAAGCTCAGCAGGGCTATATCCTCGGGGATTCTCAACCCCAGTTGCCTTTTCACCGCTTTAAACAATGCGATAGACATCAGGTCGTTGGCACCGATAAACGCCGTCGGCGGCTCAGGGGCAGCCAAAACACCCCGCACGGTTTCGGCCAGCGCTTCCTCGCTCCGGTTGCTGACCTCGACTATCCACTCCGGACGTAGCGGAAGCCCGAACTCACCCGCCATTTCGCGAAAAGCCAGAACCCTTTCGCGTCGTGGCGACACGTTGACCTCCTGGTGCGGCAGGACGAACAGCGCCAGCCGGCGGTGACCCAGTCCGACCAGATGTTCAACTGCCAGTTTGATGCCGGCGCGGCTGTCGACCCTGACCGTGTCGCAATTGAGATTCGGCACGCTGCGTCCCAGGATCGTTATCGGCGTCCGCTTGTTGACGGTGTAAAGCAGGTCGTTGTTTTTCTCAGTGGTACTGACGATAAGCCCGTCAACTTGTTTCGCCACCAGCGTCTCGATATATTCTTTCTCTTTGGCCGGCCTGTCGTCGGCGTTGCAGAGGATGAGATCAAAGCCGTTCTTGTTGCAGCAGTCCTCTGCTCCCCGGGTCGTGGCCGTGGAAAAAGGATTCAATATATTCGATACGATCGTGGCAATCGTGTAGGTCTGCTTCTTTTTCAAGCTGCGGGCCAGAGCGTTCGGCACGAATCCCAGTTCGTCAACCGCCTGTTTGATGCGGTCTCTCGTCTCGGCACTCATGTAATCGAAGCGGCCGTTCAGAAATTGCGATACCGTGCTTTTCGACACGCCGGCCTTACGGGCCACGTCGACCATCCGGACATTCATCGGCTTGCTCCTTGCTGGGAGATTGTCCTCAACGAAATTTTCTTCTACAAATTTACTTTATATTCGCTTATTCGTCAAGGCAATTGGCCCGGCTTAGTGAAATACTTCACTGGGCGGCATGAGCGAGGCGGCCCCATTCTAAGGATAGGGCCGCCTCCGATTGTTATTGCTTCTTAGTCAAACCGGCCTTCTGCAGCAGCGGCTCAAAGAATTTCGTCTGCTCGTCCATGTATTTTTGGAAGCCTGCGCTATCCCGGTACGTCATGCCGAAGTTGCCTTTTTCCATAAACTCGATAAATTTGGGGTCGTCCATAGATTTTTTGAAGCCGTCGTGCAGAGTCTTGACGACTGCATCGGGAGTCTTGGCGGGGACGGCGAGACCGCGCCACGTCGCAACGGCAACATCCACGCCCTGTTCTTTGGCGGTGGGTATATTGGGGAATCCTTTCAGCCGCTCGGGGGCGAGAACAGCCAGGATGCGGAGTTTGCCTGCCTTGACGTGCTGGCTTACCTCGGCGGCGCTAACAGTTGTGGCATCGAGGTGTCCGCCGAGCAGGTCGGTGATTATCGGGGCGGCGCCGCCCGGATAAGGAACAAGATTGAATTTGACATCAGCTTTTTCCTGAAGTCCGAGACCGGCAGTGTGCCAGATCGCTCCCGGGGCAACGGTGCCGACCTTAAGGGTGCCCGGCTTTTCCTTGGCCGCTTTCAGCAGATCCTGAAGAGTTTTGAACGGGCTATCCACCGGTACGGTGACCGCCGAAGCGTCGGAGTTGACCTGCATGACAGCCTTGAAATCCGTCGGCTTCCATTTAACGTTGCCCTGGATGGGGTTGGTGACCGTTTCGACGGTTACCATCGTGACCATATAGCCGTCGGCGGGAGAATTGACTCCCTCAGTCATGCCCGTGGCGCCGTTGGCACCAACCTTGTTCACAACCGTTACCGGCTGACCGAAAACTGGCTCGGCATACTTCGCTATCGAGCGGGCGACTGCGTCCGTACCTCCGCCGGCGGCAAACGGTACGATAATGCTTATCGCCTTGGTGGGAAACTTTGGTGCCTCGGTCTTCTGAGTGCCTCCACAGCCTACGGCTGCGAGAACGAAGACCAGCAGCATCGCGACGACAATACCCTTCCTGAGCATAAAATCTACCTCCTCGTTTTTTTCGCGTATCCGGCAATGCCGGCAATCGCCTCTAATTATCGGGGTTCACCTTGTCGGCGACGGCGAACGCCCCGGTGACGGTAAACCTATCGATCTCGGCCTGGTCGTATATGTATTCGACCTCACATTCAGGACCGAAAGTCCTCTTGAGCAACAACTCGTATATCTCACACCGTTCCTTGTGGCCGACAAGCAAATACGGCACGTTGTTGGGAAACCCTAGCCGCCCGAATTCGGCGAAAATCTCCATGTCGCACGCGGCGATCGCCGCATCCACGAATTGCTGCCTTTCAGCCCAGTTCGTACTTATCAAGACCTGCATGAAGCGCGGCATCAGCATCGTGCGCAAGAAACCCGCTTTGGTCACGCTTTCGGAAGCAGCGTTCACAATATCGGTGAGCGGATAACCGCCGACCGGCTCGACGGTTGTTGCCGGCCGGATCGATTTGCCGATCGAGGTGGATTGCAGTGCCTCGTAGAATTGACCGCTTATTGTTGTGATACTGCCGGTAATCTGGCCTCGCTCGTTGACGTTGATGAGTTTGGTGTGGGAACTGAGCACGACGACGTTGAAAGGAAGTTTGGGCCTGCGGTCGGCCAGGATGCCCATAACCTGCACCTCCTCGCCACGCATGAAGTCCATCTGCCGCAATAGTCCAAGCCCCCTACCTTCCCCGACCGCGTTGCGGATGCCGCGCACAAATACTACTGGCACGTCGAGGGGAAAAACGCTTTGATCCTTGACCGTCTTAACGCTTGCCGCCAGCTCGTCCAGTCCGGCCGGTGCAACGAGGTGAGGCAGGTCGATCAAACCGATCTCTGAAGTTATCATCCCTGATGCAATGGCGAACCTGACTTGGCTCAATTCTACACCGGCGTGATTGATCGCCTGCAAGAAAGCCTTTTTGATTCCCTCTTGCAGTACTTGTTTCGTCCCCGTGGAGGCAACGTCTCTGACGCCGACCTTTTCGGCGCTCTGCCCGGCGATGCCGCCCTCTTCGGTCAGTATATACACGCGGGTATTGGTTGTACCGCAGTCAATTACGGCAAGCACATCTTACGCCTCCATCAACATATTCATCTTGGCCAATTCTTCGCGGATTGCATGTTTCTCCGCGTCGGATGCGGCTATGAACGGGGCTCTCGGATATGCCCGGATGATGCCGCGTATTTCCAGCATCGCGTAGACTGCCAGTTGGGTCGATTTCGCCAGGTACATGATTTCCCGCAGCCTGTTGACCTCGAACTGCGTCTGGCGGCATTCGTCCCAATCGCCTGCCATCCCCTCCCGGTGCATGCGCCGGCATATCTCCGGGAACGCGTTACCGAGGCCGGGGATAAACGCCTCGCATCCGAGCGCCCGGGCGGCAAGCCACATTGCTTCCGTTCCCAGGGCGACGTCATAGTTGTCGTCTTTCAGCAGTCGCTGATAAGCGGCGTGTAGTTGGATATCGAAGGTCGCATCTTTGATGCCGCTGGTTCCGATGGCTTTAAGGCGACGAAGCAGCTTTATATCCATCGGATAACCCTGAAAACCGGGATTGTTATAAACGTAAACAGGAATGTCGACCGCTTTGACAATATCCTCGAAAAAATAGCAGACACTGTCATCGTTATGTTTGAAGTAATACGGCCCGACAGCGGCAACCGCCGTAGCGCCAACCCACTCGGCATGTCGGGCGAGATCGACCGACTGCCGGTTATTGGTCGTGCCCACCATCACGATTACCGGCACGCGTCCGCCGGCCTTATTTATAGTCGTCTCCGCAACCAGCTTGCGTTCGTCCGTCGTCATCAAAGCACCGGAGCCATATGAGCCTGTGATAAACAGCCCATCCACCCGTGGCGCAAGAAAATCGACCAAGGACTCCAATGCGTCAAAGTCAACGTTGCCATCGATATCGAACGGCGTTATCATCGGAGGAACTATCCCCTGCATCTTGAACATTTTCGAACCTCCCGATTGAACTTCCTGAGATAAAGTTGTCGCCCCCTTTTCAGGGCAGCGGCACATTCAGCATTGTGCTAAACAGGTAGTATAAGGCGCCTGTCGTTACCGTGGCGCTGATGCACACCTTTTTCCACCAGGCAGCCATGTTCTCTGCAAGCAAAAGACCTGTCGCCGCCAGATAGACAGGGGTGGCAACAAGAAACCCGATCATCGGAAGCAGGATAATATACCCGCCGAGCAGCGCCATAATAATGATAAGATTACGGCTCGGCGCTGTGGGCGCTTCTTCCTTCCCGGGGCGCAAAAAGGCCAAAATGAGAATAGCCAGTGCAAATGCCCCTAAACACCCTCCTATCAGCTTGGGGAAGAAATCCGGACCCAGCGTCCTCGTTTCCAAAGGAAAACCGGCGGCCGTCACAATAACGTAGCCGGACAACAAAAGCAATATAACGGCTGACAGAATATCGATTTTTCTCATCTCACACACTCTCCTGTCATTTCGTGTAATGCTAAGCTATCAGCAATCCTTCGGCACTTCCACGCCGAGTTTGGCGGCCATACGTTTCTGATACCACTCCTGAAACCACGGCCATACGAGAGTGATAAAGCCCAGCAGGAGCAAGATAAGCGAGATGGGACGCGTAAAGAAGACGGTGGCATCCATGTGTGACATGAGTAGGGATCGGCGCAGATTCTCTTCAGCCATCGGTCCAAGAAGAAGTCCTAGAATAAGCGGCGCGGTAGGATATCCCGCCTTCTTCATCAGGTAACCGACAAGCCCGAATACGATAACAGTATAGGCCGGCATCATAGTTCCTTCCGAGGCGTAAGTACCGATGACGCACAAGGTCAGTATCGTCGGCCACAGGATAGGTTTCGGCACATTGCTCATCTTCGCGAAGAACCGCGCACCCAGCAACCCTATAGGCAGTACCCACAGGTTGGAGATGATGAGACCCAGGAAAAGCCCGTACACTATCTCAGGATGCTCGGCAAAAAGCATCGGCCCCGGGCGCAGACCCTGGAGAATCAGCGCCCCCATCATAATTGCTGTTACCGGGTCGCCCGGCACTCCCAGGGTAAGCATCGGTACAAGATCGCCGCCGACGACTGAATTGTTCCCCGCCTCGGAGGCCGCGAGGCCTTCGACCGATCCGTGCCCGAACTCTTCCGGTTTTTTCGACCATAACTTGGCCTGAGCCCAAGATACGAAAGACGCTATATTGGCGCCGGCCGCCGGCATTATTCCGATGAACACGCCGAAGATGCAGCCGATTATCGTCGGTTTGGTGATTTGTTTCAAGTCACTCTTCGTCAGTGCCAGACTGCCGATTTCGAATTTTTCGAACGCCTGTCCTTTCTTGTCGGTATCGATTTGATATAGAACTTCCGCCAATGCGGCCGTTCCAATCATTACCGCGAGAAACGACACGCCGCTAAGAAGATCGGTATTGTCAAAAGTAAAGCGGTCAAATCCAGTCATTGGATCCATTCCCACTACTGCGAGCAGCAGGCCGATCATTCCCGAAGCGAACGCCTTCAGTACAGACCCCTCAGCAAGGCTGGAAATGACGGCTAGACCGAAAACGGCTACCGCAAAGTATTCGGGGGCGCTGAAGTTAAGCGCAAATGCCGCGAGCGGCGGCGCTACAGTCATCAGAACAAATACTCCGAAAAGGCCTGCAGCCACCGAAGAGATGCATGCGATCGAAATTGCTTTGCCGGCGTAGCCCTTCCGTGCCAAAGGATAACCGTCGAACGTTGTGCTCACGGCGGAGGGCGTACCCGGTGTACACAAAAGAATCGCAGGAATCGCCCCGCCGAACATGGCTCCCACGTAAATTCCTGAAAGCAGTAATAGGGCACTTACAGGCGGTATTCCGAACGTTAACGGGAGAAGGAGAGCCACCGCCATCGTCGCGCTCAGACCGGGCAGGCAAGAAACCAATATTCCCGCCAATGCACCCATGAGGACAAAAAACTGTACCTCCAACGACGATATAGCCTGAATCCCGAGCAATAGATTTTCGAACACCTGGAATCCCCCCAAATATATCCGTATCCGCTAGCGACTACCCTGTTTTAACTTTTACCTGCTAAAAGAATTGACGTCGACCCGGGGACAGAATTATAAAAATCGATTTACTAAACCGGTTTTTAAAAATGTATTCTGACTATTAGGGTAAGATTCCTGCTAGTTAGCCAAATTTTTTGATATAAAAAACGAGCTGCTCACACCATAACGAGCAGCCCATCCAGCCTTATCGAGTAACTCTACTTTCGCCAAACAACTCATCATAGGTCTTTCGTTTAAACCCTTCGTATAACATCAAACGGTCCTTCATGAATCGGTAAGCAATCAATTCGTCAAGGAAAACCGGTATCAGGTCATCGCCATCAATCCAGGCAACCCAGAATCCTTCGATCAGTTGCATAACATGAAACTGATCCAAGCCATTCTTTTCGATCAATCCATAATGGGTAAGCGGGATGGTGGAAAGCACCTTGATCCGGCCGCTCTGGATAAGTGCCGTGATGTCACTGTGTCGTTTCTTATTGACCGCCGACGACATGAACTCTCCGTAATTGAAAACCTGTCTGGCGTGTGCGGTGGCATACATTACGATCGGCAATCCGTCCAGAATGCCGTGCAGTGCCTTCTGCACCTCGTTTACGAGAATAGAAGTGGGCTGACCTTCCCTGACTCTATAGTTGTATGCAGAGGGAGGGAATTTTGCACCTCGCATAATCATCCCCTGGTTCCGGGACGTTATCCTGCCGCAATGCTCAAGTTGCAGGATTACCCGGATCCGTCCGCCTTTTACGTCATTGCCGGACTCTGTTTCGTAAGAGGTCCTCAGCGCATCGGGACGCCCGGGGCAGTTCGCCCGGAAGTGCGAAGACCGAGAATAGAATGCGGTGTCGCCGAAAAACCTTCGCAGTTCGTCACATCCATATTGGCGGTACCTGAGAACAGTTTCCACGAAGCAACCCCTCCGCGCCCCAATATGCCCCTCCCCTCCGGGGAGGGTTTAACTATATTATATACTACCAACTCGTGGGTGTACATATAGATTAATCTAAATCATATAAATCGCAAGTATATCGCAGTTCCAGGCATTATAACAGCACCCCTGAAATTGGGGTGCTGTTGCGCGATGTAAACATCCTTTCTAAATTCTAAAGCCAGTGACCTTCGACGTCCGGTCCGGTCATTTCCGTCAGTTCGCCCCGCCGGAAGGCGCCAAGGGCATCCATCGCCGTGACGGCTTCAGCCGCGAATGCCTTGATGCCGCTTGCCTGCAGCACTTTGAAGGCTTTGGGGCCGACGTGGCCTGTTACGAGAGCCGAAACTCCAAGCCGGCTGACGGTCTGCGCCGCCTGGATGCCCGCCCCCTGGACCGCATCGTAGTTTTGCTTATTGGTATGACACTCCCACTGTTCGGATTCGAGATCATAAACGATAAAGTTTGCAGCGCGGCCGAACCGAGTGTCGAAACGGTCCGACAGCTCCGTCCCACTGGCGGTGACAGCAATTTTCATGATCTCATCCCCCGTGGCACTGATGTCCGGGCTCGTCATGACTGCATGGATTGCCTCCCGTCATAAGCGTCCCCTGCAGGAAACTCGCCGCGATATCCTGCGGAGAGCCGCCCTGTGCGCCGCATACCACTTTGATCCCTTTCTGGCGGAAGATATCCTGCGCCCTTTCGCCCATGCCGCCGGCCAGCACCGTATCCACGCCCTGCTCCGCAAGCCATTCCGGAATAATGCCCGGCTCGTGGGGCGGTGGCACGCGCTTAGTTACATCGGTTATTTCCCCGTTTGTCACACTGACAAGGGCAAACTCCTCGCAGTGCCCGAAATGGTTGCACAGTTTCCCTCCCGCCAGCGGGATGCCGATCTTCATTGCCATCTGACCATCGCCTTTCTCCTGTTTCAGATTTTCTGTTATCCGTCGCACAATATCCTCTAGACAACTCTTAGCCGGACTGTCCGCTTTGACTATACCGCTACCTTGATCGCCAGCCTCGACGACGCCCGGGTCGATCGGAATCCTGCCGAGGAAGGGTACGCCCCACTGCGCCGCGGTCTTCTCGCCGCCGCCGCTCTTGAAGATATCGTGCCGCTCGCCGCAGGTAGGACAGACAAAGCCGCTCATATTTTCGATGATCCCCATTATCCTGATGTTGGTTTGTTTACAGAAGTTGAGCGATTTCCTCACATCGGCCAGAGCTATTTCCTGCGGCGTCGTGATGATTACCGCGCGGCAATCGGGAATCCTCTGGGCGATGGTCAGCGGCTCGTCGCCTGTGCCCGGCGGACTGTCGATGATAAGGAAATCCAGTTCGCCCCAGTCGACGTCGGCCAGAAGCTGGAGGATAACCCCCATCTTCACCGGCCCCCGCCAGATTATCGGCTGATCGGGATTGTCGAGGAAACCTTGAAAGGTGACCACCCGCAGGTTCTCGTTCATCTGGAAGGGCTGGATTTTGTCACCCACGATGTTGAGCGGCATGCCCTTCAGGCCCAAAAGGCCGGCTACGCTCGGCCCGTGGATGTCGATGTCCAGAAGGCCCACCCGATATCCGAGGTCGCTTAGGAATAAGGCGGCGTTTACCGCCGTTGTGCTCTTACCGACTCCACCCTTGCCACTCATGAACATGAGAGTATGGCTCACGCCGCTGAGGAAGCGGCCGATTTTTTCGTCCTGGGTTTTATCCTTTTGTTCCCGGTTCGCACATGAAACCATGTCTTCCACTCTCCCTAAACAGTAATTCGCGCATTCTTTCTTACAAGCTTCCTGACGTTGACGGCGTCGGGGGTGCGCAGCGCCGAAAGCCGTCCTTCCAGCAGCAGGTCGACGGCTTCGGCCGCCGTCCCAGACGGCGCGGCGAAAATCTCGATGCCCGCGGCGGATAATTCACGGAATGATAGTGGATCGAGGCCTGCTGTAATCAGCGCCTCCACCCTTTCTGCCTGCAGCCGGCGCGGCCTGAGGCCGGGAGCGTCCTTGGCCCGCGGCCAGAAAGGACTTTCAAGCCTGTTCCACCCGCCTGTCACGGTATCGAAAATCAAGGTGAAGGGCGCGACCGCAAATCGCCCGTCCACCGACGAGCCCGGCGCCAGACCGTGCGCCGTCACAGCTATTCTCATGGCATCCCCCGCCTTCCGCCAAGTCTGTCGATTAACCGTTCCAACCCCCAGGCCGCCGCTTTGCCAGGCTCGACCCCCAGCAGCCCGGCCACTGCCAACCACAGCCTTCTTATCTCACCGGTAAGCGCGGCGCTGCCGGTCTCCATAACGGTACAACCGGTTAGAGCGGCCTCCCGGAAAACGTCGTCATAGGGAATTTCCCCTACGACCGGAGCTCTTTCCCGACGGCTCAGCGCCACAATAGCACGGGTGTTCTCTTCACTGATGTCCGCTTTATTGATGCAGACCGCAACAGGTACGCCGAAATGATGGCAGAGGAAGAAAAGCCGCTCAAGGTCATGTATTCCCGACAGTGACGGTTCAGTAACCGCCAGGACGAGGCTCGCTCCGGTCAGCGCCGCTATCGCCGGGCAGCCGACTCCGGGAGGTCCGTCGGTGATGATGAGCGGCAGACGACGCTTTTCCGCCCGGCTTTTCGCCTGACGGCGGACCTCGCTGACCAGTTTCCCGGAGTTATCGACCGCCAAACCAAGCTCGGCATGCACCAAAAGGCCGTGGCGGGTCTCGGAAACCAGCCATTGCCCGGCTTTCTTATCCACCATCGAGATGGCATGGGCCGGACAGTTGAAGGCGCAGACCCCGCAGCCCTCGCAGGCGAGCGGCCGGGAAATCACCCCGTCCTCGATTGCGTCAAAACGGCATAGGTTCGTGCACCGACCACAATGCAGACACGCCTCCTCATCGACGACGGGTGCGAATCCGGCGAAAAAATCGTGGGCTTCCTTCAACCGCGAGCCAACCACCAGATGGAGGTTGGCTGCATCGACATCACAGTCGGCCAAAATCTTCGCAGGTGCGAGGGCGGTCAGAGCGGCGCCGATGCTGGTTTTTCCGGTTCCGCCTTTGCCGCTGGCTATGACAAGCTCCTTAACCATCGCTGCGCCTCCGGTACTCCCGGTCCAGCCGCCGCCATAGTGTGTCGGCGGCCTCCCTGTATTCTCCGTCGATCATCCCGGCGGCGTACTTGGCGGCAAACTCCCGGCTGTTAGGCAGGCGGGCCAGCACCTCCACCCCATGGGCGGCGCACCACCCTTCCACCGCTTCGTCCCCCCGACCGCCGTCGCTCTTGTTGATTACTACCCCGTGCGGGATAGCCAGCATACCCGAGACACCGGCGGCAAGCTCAAGGTCATGGAGTCCGAACGGCGTAGGCTCGGTGACCAGCAGGCAATAGTCGCTGCCCGCGACCGCAGCCACCATCGAACAGCTCGCGCCCGGCGGGCAATCGAGAATAATATCGGCGTCATGCGGCAACTGCTTCTTCATAGTTTTTATCAGGGGAGCCGCGGCCGGAGTGCCCACATCCAGCAATCCGCTGATAAGCCGTTGCCCCGGAATGTTCATGGTGGCAACCCCGGTTCGGAAAACGCCGATCTCCCGCCGTTCTTCGCTCACTGCCTCACGCGGGCAGGCCAGAAGACAACCGCCGCAGCCGTGGCATAATTCCGGAAACAGCAGGGGCGTCCCGCCGGCAACCGCCAGAGCGTTGAACAGGCAATACTGAACGCACCGGCCGCAGCCGTCACACTTATCCATATCAAAGCGCGGCACCATGACTCCAGCCCGCGTCTCGGTCTCCCATTTCGGCCTTAAAAAAAGATGGCAGTTCGGCGCTTCCACGTCGCAGTCGGCAATAATGGTCCCCTCGCGGCTAGCCGCCAACAAGAGCGCCACAGTGGTCTTGCCTGTTCCCCCTTTGCCGCTGGCGATGCTCAGGATCAAGCTGAATACCCCCTACCCGTCCTTTTTGTCCACCGTTTTAACCGCGTCCGCCATCGCCCGGTATGCGGCAGCCTGGCGCTCCAGCACTGCCGCCTGACGCTCCAGAGCATCGGCGTTGGGCACCGGCTCGCCAAACCGCGCCAACCCACTGCCCATACTAAGCCCCACTGCCAGTCCCCCAGCAGCGCGCGGCCCCCGGCAACCCGGCCCGAGCCCCATTGGTCCTGTTCCGTCTCCTCTTGGCATATCTACATCTCCTCCTTAGTTTATGAAATATATTTCATAACATACGCAAAAAATTATTCCTCTTCCCGTCTGGCTTGCTGAGCCTGGCAACTAGGGCAGTTCATATCACGGCCCCTTTGTCCGGTGCCGTGCGGCACAGCCCACTTATGCCCGCATGCGCCGCAGACGAAATGCCGCAAGCGATCGCGGTTGGTATGATCGAGGCGGAAAGAGCCTCCCTCGATCCTCAGCGCTTTTCCCTGCCACAAGGCGGTGGCGATTTTCTGCCGCGCTTTGTTTACGATGCGGTGCAGCGTCGGCCTGGATACCGCCATGCTGTCCGCCGCCTCGCCCATGTCAAGCTGCCCGCAGTCAACCAGACGGATAGCTTCCATCTCTTCGAAAGTAAGCACGATTTCGTCGAGGTCCCGCAAAGGGATACCGACGGGCTTGTAATGGGTAATCGGCGGCAATTCCTGGATTCTGCGTTCCTTATGCGGTCGTACCATAGGTCACCTTTATGAAATATATTTCTAAATAGATATTACTCCTCCAGAACGATTGTGTCAATCCCGTTGAGTAGTTTTCCCCCAATATGCAAAACAAACGTGAAAGCACCGCCTCCCCGGCGATGCTTTCTCATGCTTCTAGGATAAATACTCTTTTATACTGCGGCCTTGTTTGGCGAGGTAATCCAATATCGCCGACTGCAACGCACTGACGCTCAGGTCGGAGCAATGCCGTTTCTCCTCTGGCAAGCCCCCGAGAGCGTCTATTATCTCTTCCTCGGTAATCTGCAAGGCATCCCTAATACTCTTGCCCTTGGCAAGCATCGTGGTCAGACTGCCGGCGGCGATTGCCGCCCCGCAGCCGAAGCCGAGAAAGCTGATATCGCGGATATATTCACCGCTGACCCGGATGAACATGGTGAACTTGTCGCCGCATTCGGCGTCGTATTCGCAGCCCACTCCGTCAGCATCCGCCATATAACAGGCATTGCGCGGCATCATGAAGTGCTCCATAACCTTTGCGGAGTACATAAGATCCCCTCCCCATATTATTATATACAAGGAAAACCGAAGATCTCCTGTCAGCCGGCAAGTATACACGCTATAAGGGAGAGCGGCTTATCCCGCCCTATCCTGCTTGTTGAGCATAATGTCCAGGATGATCTTATCCATCTCGATCGTCCCCTGATTGCCGATCCGGCAAAGATTATCGATCGAATGCACAGGACTTGTCTCGATTATGCCGTCGGTCGGTTTAATTCCGAAGCCCCTTACCGCCAGGAGCGCCGACTGCGCCGCCGCATTGGTGCAGGTCGCCACCTTTAGTGCGCAACCCGGCTTAGCGCCGTCACATAGCATACCGGTCACATTTCCCAGCATGTTCTGGATCGCCATCTTAACAGTAGCGACGTCGCCGCCTAGAAGATACGCAATGCCGCAAGCGGCTCCGGTGCCCGAAACGATGGCGCCGCAGAGCGCCGATAGCCGTCCGAATTTCGATTTGATGAAAATCGCGATCAGGTGACTCAGCGTGACAGCCCGCAAAATCCTCTCTTCCGATGCGCCCAGCCTTCTTCCCACCGCCAGCACAGGCACCGTGGCCGATATCCCCTGATTGCCGCTCCCCGAGTTACTGACGACAGGCAAAGGGCAACCCGCCATCCTGGCGTCTGCGGCTGCGGCGGTCAACGCCGTGGCTTGATTGACGATATCGTCGCCGAGGATTTTCCGCTCGATATTATCCTGAATCATCTTCCCCACCTGCAATCCGTATGGGTTGCGCAAGCCTTCGGCGGCGATGGCCCCGTTGAGGTCCATACTATGCCGGACAATATCCAAGTCGCGGATATCGGCATGCTCTACGAAATCCCAGATCGAATCGATACTGAGGAACGAGAGTTCTTCTTCGCCTTCGTCAGCTTGCTGGACGTTTTCCTCCGCCCGGTTAATCACCAATCCGTCAACTTCCACGAGGCCTATCTTCGTGTGTTCATCGGCAACAACCGCCCTGGCGCACGAATCGGCGGTGCGGATGTTGACCTCGATATAGAGCTTCTTATCCGAATCCGCCACCTGAACGTTAACGATACCCCGCCTGACGAGGTCTTCGGCAGCTTGAACGTCCTTTTCGTCAATACCGGACAGCACTTCAAGGGTCCTCGTCGCGTCCCCCGCCACGACACCTAAAGCCGCGGCCATATCTACCCCGCAGTGCCCGGTGCCGGGGATGGTCACCGACATAGCGTTTTTCACAACATTGCCGCTGACGAAAACGTCCACAGCCTCGACCTCAGAGCCGCGTACGTGCTCCCGGGCGAGCGCCGCCGCGTACGCGACAGCTATCGGCTCGGTGCAGCCGAGCGCGACCACCAGCTCGCGCGAAAGCAGTTTCAGAAATTCTGTATAGTTCATAACAAACCCCACTTATCCTTCATAATGTTCAACGGATGCTACTTAGGATCGACTTCGTATCCGGATATAGTCTACCAGCAATTCGTCCGTCTGACCAGTAAACTTCAGGTAAAGCACTGACAGCGCCTTATACATCAATAGCCGATCGCAGGTTGAACAACCTCGTAATAGAACCGGGGCTGCGACAGTTCCTCCAGAGATACCGGGTTGTCGAGCGCCAGAGAAAAGATCAGGCGTGCCGGCAAGGCAAAGTTGAGATTCTGGCCGCTGTCGTTATAGAGGTTTATCACCCCGACCACTTTGCCGTTCATGTTTACTACCGGGCTGCCGCTTGAGCCGGGTCCGATCGGCGCCGTTACCTGGATTGTCCTGCCGACCGACAGGTCCTGGAACGCCGCCACAATCCCCTCCGACACCACGAAGCGATACCCGCAGGGGTTACCGATCACGACGACAGTCTCCCCCTTCCGCGGCAGCTCGGCGGCAATTTCAAGAAAAAGTGTAGCTCCAATAGGCTTTTCCACTTTAAGTTTAATCAGGTCGAAAGCGGGATTAACGCCCGTGGCCTTGGAGACCCAGTATTTGCTGCCGTCCGAAGTCTCCACCGACGCCTTGCACGCGTTGTTGAGGACGTGGCGGCCGGTTACGAGTTCACCCTCGGCGCTGATAAAAAAGCCACTCCCGGTTCTTAGCGGGCAACCGGCACAGTCAAACGTCTTTATCAGCACCACAGCCGGTTCGATGCGCGCCACCAAATCCGGCAGGGCTTCCGCCGACACTGTGCAAGCTGATGAAATGAATGCCAGTAAAAGTACAGCTTTCCTGAATGTTATCACCACAAAGCCCTCCTCCACCAAAACTCAAGCGTCTGAAGGACAACGAGGGATAGAATATTGCACGGCATCGCCCCTGAGTCAGGTTTATGAATTATATTTCATAATTCAACCATGGAACAACAGTCGTTCCATTGAAGCTATATCACGTCATTACCGAATTTAGTCATACGCAAGACGGGTTTTTTCGTCGGTCAACGTTGGCTCGATATGGCTTTGCCATTCCGGCGTGTTCCAGCTTCCCAGCGATTCGTGTACATTATAGTATTTCTGAGGAATGGGATGGGTGCCGACAACTACTTCCATTCCATACCTCTCGGTGATGAAGCTGCGGAAATAGCCGATGTGAGGACAAGGAGGGTAGCCCACCAAAAGACCGGTAGCGAGGTGAACGACCTGGGCGCCGTTCTTTTTCATCTCCTCCGGAGCATATTCGATGTTGCCGCCAGGGCAGCCGCCGCAGCTAGTGAAGCCGACGATCTCGACCTCTTTACCCTTGTAGCGCGAGAAGGCGCCTTCCCTGTTCTGCACCGCGCGGAAGCACTTGCCGCCGGCACAGGATTTATAACGGTCGCAGATCACGATGGCGATTTTCACGTTTTCCTTCATCTTCATCTCTCCCTCGCAATTCGGAAATGAGCTAGACCGGTAAGACGACTGATTGAAGAACGTATTCTTACTTATAACCCCGGATTCCTGCCTAATTATTACTTATTTATCAGAAATGCGCAAAGCCCGCGATAGAGCAGTGCTTATTACTCAACAAGAAAGGACGGTTCTACCCGTCCTTTCTTGTTATTCAGAGTTACCTGTTGCTCTTGGCGGCGAAAAATCGTTTTAAGTTATCGGGCACTTCCTTAACGGCCGGGCGGGCAGATTGCTGTCCCCCGTAAACATGCCTTAGTATCGCGTCAACGATCATCGCCTTGGGCGGTGTGGTATATTCCCGGCCCTGCCATAACCATACCCGGCAGTCGACGTCTTCCCCGCAGACATCTCCACATGACTCGCACAGGCTTTCCTTGCCGTCGAGCTGAATGTCCTGCCCGTTAATACGGATAGTAGGTGAACTAACGAAGCCAAGTTCGAGGGCCTGCTCTTCGCTTTCCACCAGTATCTTGCGGACATCGATTTCGTATCCGGTAGCCCTCAGTACGTTTGCTATTTCGGCAACGGCCTCTTCCAGGCTGACGTCGGCCCCCAGACAGCGATCACATACCGTTAGATCTATGAACATGAATTCGATGAGCAGACGCTTTTCGACGCATCCTTCAGGGGAACAACAATTCGCTTCACTGGCGGCGCCTGAGCAGCACCCGCTTTGTGCAGGTTTATCGTTACTCTGACAACTACACCCCTTTGTCTTTTGTTCCATTGTAGTTTCCTCCCGTCATTTATCAGTGAGCCCATATATTAAGACGGAGGTTTCACCAAAAGGACGCAAATTTTCACGACAAATTGCAAAAAGGGTTAGTCTTTTCCTTCTGCTTGTAATCCACAATGTTTCCACTACGGTCAAATTCAAGGCTGCAGCAATCAGAAAGCAGTTTCTTCAATTTTCTTTTGGCCCTCTGGACGCGCGATTTTGTGCCCGACAGAGACAAGCCCAGGATTTCTGCCGCTTCCTTCTGCGTCAAACCCAGATACTCAGTCAGCACTAAAGCCAGCCGGTCCTTTTCAGAAAGATGACCGACCATTGCCGGCAAGCACCCTGCAATCTCCTTATTGCCATTCTCTTCAGGCTCGATCGTTGCGCGATCAGAGGTCTCTTCAAGCGGCTCGGCTACCCTGCGGGTACGATAGTAGTCGTTAATAGTATTGCGGGCAATCTGAAATGCCCAGGTTTGGGCTTTTCCTGCTTCCTTAAGGGTATTAATATGCCTGCAGGTCCGGCAAAAGATCTCCTGGAGCACATCTTCTGCGTCGTGCGGGTTTGCTATCCGCTTGGCGATGAAATTTTTAAGGCTATGCATAAACTCTTCAGTAAACAGGTTAGCCGTACCACTCATTCTCTCACCAACCACTCGCATCGTCACCTTTCGGCAGTCACAACAAGGTACTTAAAAAATAAAAACTTCTCAACCTTAACGATAACTTTGGAAAACACGTCCTCCATGCTACCCCGGTAATATACCTTTATGCCGTCGACTTCCATTTGCTCGAAAGTCTCGCTTCTTTTAGGCATGCCCAGTCTCACGGACGGGAAGCGGGCACTCTGCCCGCATTTGCCGCCGCTTCAAACACCGCCGGGGCGCTCGACGGCACTCAGATTTATGCTCTTATCCTTCACTTTCAGGAAAATGTATTCCCTGGCGTCGTCCTCGATCATTATTACCATTAGTCTTGTCCCTCCCATTTACGCCGTGCTAGTCACCGCTTTTCAGTTTCCCGCCCCGCTAACTCTCCAAGGAATTCAATAGCAACCGGCAGAGAATAACATCATCTATCTTGTGGTGCGGATCAAGTCCTGTGACGACCTCAAAGCGGCTCAACCTGTACAAAAGGGTGTTACGGTGAACGTGCAGCCTGTCTGCGGTCGCGTTGATGTCTAAGTTATTTTCCAACAAAGCCTCAATAGTTCGCCTGAATTCGGGGTTGTCCTTAACAGCCGCCCCGAAGCGCTTCGCTACTCCGGCAAGGGCCAACTTCGTCGAGTTGGTCAAAGCTTCCCTGGAAGCATAACGGACAAGCACCTCCCGTTCATAGATGCATCCCGTCCTTTTCGCCGTGTTCGTATGGGCGAGACAGAATAGTGCCTGCTTAAAAGATGCGTTATACTCAACCGCTGAATTGGCAACCGCACCGATTCCGCATTTGTGCGGAAAATCGGGATCGAGAAAGGTGCTCATCTTTTCAGTCCATTGCAATAAACGCTCTTCGTGGAAATCTTGCGAACATGCTTTCAGTATGACCAACCGCTTATCGAGAATAACAGCGATATCCTGTTCGGCAACCAAATCACTGTTGCCGAATCTCTCAATCACACTGTCCTCGGCTCTCTCTGTCACGAATTCTGACGGCCCGTATTCTTCCTTAAGCTTCGTGATCAGGGGGGCGACATCGACTAATACTACGGCTCTGGGGACCGAGAGGTCTAATCCCAGTGCTGATGCCGTCCTCCTCAGCTTCGGCGATATCTCACCGGCGGCATTCGTCACCGCCATATCGATCAACTGCTCCCGCAGACGGAGCTTCGAGCGGATATCCCTTTGAATTACATCACGTTCCAGAATAAGTTCGGTAATCATCTTAACGAGGCGCCCGGTATCCCTAACCTCGTCCGGATGACCGAAAACCCCCACAACGCCGACAACCTGCTCGTCCATCACAATCGGCAGGTTCACACCCTGCAGCGCACCCGGATAAAGAGCGAGCTCTCCCGGGAATATCTCGATTACCGCCCCGGTTTCGATAACATCCCTGGCACCCTTGTGAAAGGTATTCATGCGGTGAGGGTGTCCGGTGGCGATAATTATTCCTTCCCTGTTCATGATGTTGACGTTCCTATGAACCAGGCACATAGCGTTATCCACGATTTTCTGAGCCAGTTCCGGGGAAATGATCATAACGCATTTACTCCCCTCTTTGTGTAAAACGCACAAAAAACACGTGTAATCACTCAGAATTTTCTTTTTATCGGCCAATTGTCTCCAACAGGACTGAAGTCTTATTATTATCATAAAGGATATCCTTAACATATGGAAGATGATCATACCCATAAAACCCCAATTGTCACATTGAACAATTGGCCTGCTGGATTTTTATCTAAAAGGAGGAGAGATGAATTGGGTACCACCGGTATGATGATTATCCTTCTAGTGGCGATCGCGCTAATTATCTTCCTGACAATCCGCCTAAAAATCCACGCATTCGTCGCCTTGCTCTCGGCCTGCTTATTCATCGGGTTTGCCACAGGGATGCCCTTCGACAAGATTCTAAAATCAATCGAGCTTGGCATGGGCGGGTTCCTGGGCATGTTGGCCCCCATCCTAGCCCTGGGTGCGATCGTCGGCAAGATGATGGAGATTTCCGGCGGCGCCGAGAGGCTTGCCCGCACGATGATCGCCGCTCTCGGCAAGCGCAACACCCATTGGGCGATGATGATCGTTGGTTATATCTGCGGTATTCCCGTATTCTTTCAGGTCGGTATCGTCCTTCTTATGCCGTTACTGTTCTGCGTAGCCATCGAAGCCGGCATGTCCCTCGTCATGGTCGGCGTCCCGATGATCATCGGTCTGTTGACTGTGCACTGCATCGTCCCGCCCCATCCGGCGGCAACAGCTGTCGCGGTGGGCCTTAAAGCAGATATCGGCCGCGTGATACTGTACGGCCTGATAGTCGGTTTGCCAGCCGCGGCAATCGCCGGCCCTATCTTCGGCAAAATGGTCGGCAACAAGTTCGAGCTGAATCCGCCCGAACACCTCCGCAAAGCCGAACCTACGCCGGACGACAAGCTCCCTCCTTTCGGCATCACCTTGTTTACCATCCTCTTCCCGCTATTGCTTATGATCTCGAAGACCGTCCTTGAGTTTGCACTGGGAAAAGCCCACCCCGCGATGGTCTACATCAACTTTATCGGCGATCCCGTCACCGCCCTGTTTCTCGCAGTGTTCCTATCCTACTGGACTCTTGGCCTCAACCGCGGCATGAACATGGAGAAGCTGCAGAAATTCAGCGAAGTCGCGATCGGCCCGATGGCCGCCATCTTGCTCATCATCGGCGCCAGCGGCGCCTTCAACAAAATTCTCATGGACAGCGGCATCGGCAACGCCATCAAGACCATCCTGATGTCCTGGACGATCAATCCTCTTATACTGGCCTGGACCGTCGCCATCGTTATGCGCTTCGCAGTCGGCGGGGCCACGATCGCCATGATAACCGCCGTCGGCCTGGTAACGCCGGTGCTCCCAATGTATCCAGGTCTCGACCCGGCCCTCGTCGCCGTTGCCATCGGTGCAGGAGCCATCGGTCTGTCACACGTGAACGATCCCGGCTTCTGGTTCGTAAAAGAATATTTCGGTATGCCGATGGGCGACCTGTTCAAAACTTACACCTTGTCGACAACCATTGCCTCGGTAGTCGGCCTGGTAACCCTTCTGCTGTTTAGTCAGTTGGTGGGATGATGTTAATTCATTAAAGGGGGGCTTGCCTTGAAAGTCACCGTAGTAGTTGACAACTCCGTGCCGATCAGCGCCAGGCATCCGTTCCTGGCTGAACACGGCCTCTCGCTATTAATCGATACCGGATCAAAAAAAATCCTCCTCGACACCGGGCAATCGGCGGCGGTCGTCCATAACCTCAGCCTGCTCGGCGTTCACCCCCGCGAACTCGACGCCGTAGCCATAAGCCATGGACATTATGACCACACCGGCGGTCTGCCCCACATCCTCAGGCATCGCCAGAAACCCATTCCGGTTTACGCCCACCCCGCCATCTTCGGCCACCGTTACTCGGTAGCCGGGGGCATAAGGACCCACATCGGCATGCCCTTCGTCAAAGAGGAAGCGGAAGCATGCGGCGCCATATGGAAGCTGAGCGAAGCGCCCCTGGAAATTGATTCCGGGCTCTGGTTCAGCGGCGCAATGCCCAGGCAGACCGCTTTTGAGCTAGGCGATGACCGACTTATCGTGCCTGACGCCTGTGGCTGCGATTGCCAGGATTTCATCCCTGACGACACTTCCCTCTACTATGTTAGCGATAAAGGGCTAGTGGTAATAGGCGGTTGCACCCATTCGGGGCTGGTCAACACCGTTTACCGCGGATTTGAGCTCACCGGGCAAAAACGCCTTTCCGGCTGGGTCGGCGGCACGCACCTTGGCCCTGTCTCCAAGGAGCAGCAAAAATCTACCCTAGACCTGCTGGAGGAGTTTGCTCCCGATTTTATCGCCGCCAGCCACTGCACAGGCTTTGACATGATGTCGGCGCTAAAGACCCGCTTCGGCCCGAAATTTTCCACCGCGTTCGTGGGTACTGTAATAGATTTCTAAAGAAAAACGGCCTTACGGCCGTTTTTCTTATTCTTCCAGCGTAAGACATCTGCTTTAAGTCGCAACTAAACAATGTATACTAAATTGTTTAATCCCAGACACATGATCGGATTATTTCCAGCACTGTATATTAGCCTAAGGCTCAATAACGAACAAAAAAATATATTTCTTTGTTTATACAGAAAAAGGACACCCTGTGTCCTTTTTCATAGTCATGTAGCCAGCTGGTCGTCTAATATAATACATCTTGGTTAGTTCTTCTTTACAATGTGCTCTTTTTCTCCGTTGGGATATAGCCGGTAGACCCCTTCGTCATCGCCGTGGGTTGTAGCGATTCCGGCGCCGTGAGCTTTGGCAATCGCTTCCCCAGTTGCTCTTTTGAGTAATAACTTTTCTATATCAAATCCATTTGCTGCAAGGGCCTTTTCGATAAATCGTTGCTGCTTGATAAGATATGCCATACTTCTGAACTCCTTTCGAAGATCTTTGTTTTTACTTTCATCGGAAAATTTCTTTTTATAGGTCCCGATTTTTTCGCCAACCATCACGTACTCTTTAACTAGAACATCAAGCAATAGCATAGCGACAACTTCCCCGCTTGTTTAATTGATCTTCATCCCATATTCTTTCTTCAATGCGCGCCAAAATGCAAATGCGTCGTGAAACCCCCGAATACCTTTTTTCTGCCCGCTGCATATTAGACAGCGAGACCGCCATCGTTCATTATCTTGATCTTTGTCTTTAA
The DNA here is from genome assembly GCA_031460455.1 of Sporomusaceae bacterium. Lineage (NCBI taxonomy): Bacteria > Bacillati > Bacillota > Negativicutes > Selenomonadales > Sporomusaceae > Sporomusaceae bacterium. The sequence goes on along the minus strand of JAVKTQ010000008.1, from coordinate 125,438 downwards.
GTTGCTGAAACAGCTCTTCCACTGAAGTTGCTGTGCTGACAAAAAGACAACATGGACATACTCTCCTTCCACAGTGATGGCAAACCTCCAAATAATAGTAATCCGTCTGGGCCATGTCAAATTCGTCCGGAACATACTGACAACAGTCACACCGCAGGTGTTCGTACACGGCTAATCATCCCCCTTGTACTACTACAACTCGATAAAAAGCGCTCCTATTCTTCCTCAAGAGTCGATATAACTGACTTACAGAATTGTTTACGTCTATCTGGATAGCGAAGATAACAGCGCCCTCTTTTGTCGCAGTGAGCCGTTGTCAGGCCGTTTGCATGGATCTCGGCGATAGCCCTTTTTATTGTGGTCTGTATCGCCTCCAGCGGGGGATTCAATGGTTGATGACTTAGTACGCGGATTCTTTTCTCCCGGCAGTATGTTTTTCTCCCATCCTCATAAAGTCGGAAAAAGCCGTTTTCGTCCCGTCCGTATTTGGGTTTATTAGCATATTGGGGAAAAGCTTCATTAGACGAGCTAATTACCTCCGCGTCGTCAGATGCAAAATCTTGCTCAACCTCTTTCGTGTCTGCGATAAACTCATTATCTACCGCTGCTCTTGACATTGCTTCGCGGTAATTGCTGTTCGCGGGGTTCTTATCCGATTCACTCGTACGGTCGCCCATAAACTGATCCCTTAAATCCTTAATAGCTGCAGGGTGGAAAGATCTTGTTCTTCTTCCCCTCGATCCGAAAAGATTGCTTTTATCACTATTCATACTGTCCTCCTTTTGAAAAATACTATTATGAAAGCCACATATTACTACTAAACGCAGACGATATTTGTACCATAATTATTGTATAAATACAATAATTATGGGCGAGGTAACCTTACGGCTGACCTCGCCCTTCGTAACGTGTAACAGATATTCATGGCCCAGGGGGTTTTTCATATATACCTCCGCCAACACACTATCTTGCAATAGTATTCCAGGTAATACAAGCAATATACGTGAATTCTATTCCTCTAGGCATTTTTGAAAAAGCCCCTACAAATCATCTCTGATACTTCGGGCCGGTAATAACCTTTATGTAACATAAACTCATTGAGTTACTTTCACCTTCATGCAATCAGAAATACTCCTAAGGCCATTAGGTTTTCTTGTTGTTTTTGACTTTGTTGTTATCTCGTTTTTTTCGTTCACCACCATAACCGGTGATTTCGCAGATTCGATCACGGATTTGTTCAACTGATTTAAGTGAGCGATCTAAATCAATTAGCAGGCTATTTAATTCTGAATCTTTGTACCCGGGTAATAATGTCTGTTGTTGCTGATTTGGCCGTGACTCATTTTGACGACCTTCAATATTGCGCATGGTGGAATTTAGGCAAGGAAGTAATTCAATTATTAAGTGTCCCGACTCTTTAGGATGAAGATTTTGAACCACAGCATTACCGCCGTATAAGACCTCAAGTTCTCCAATCGAAATATCACATTTTGGTCTATTTAAGATACTATCTTCTTGAACAATATCCCGAACAATACGACGACCAATACCAAAGCCGAAGTTACGTAGTTTCGATTCAATCGATAATCCCGCAAATAATCCATACCAGATCAAGAGCGTCGGAAGTTTGGATAGATAAGGAATCAATAATTCATAATGATCAAAAGTTCCTGGTGCAATTCGACTGGCGAGGTACCCTCCAATAAAAGCAAGTTTTACTTTATCCGGTCCAGATTGCTGACTTAGAAGGGTTAGAGCCTTCTCTACTTGAATCACTCGTTCTTCTCGAGGGCCTTTTAATAATTCATTTGTAACATTTTTTTCAAAAAGATCGCGTGTAAGAATTCGCCAGTTGTCCTCACTAATTTCCCCTGTTATAGAGATTTGGCGACATGCCGAGGAAATAATCTCATTGGTACTTCCAGAGTACAACATTTTGAAGTGACTGTGCTTGGATATATCAAATACAGTCCTCCATACTTGATCCAAGTCATCGATAGATAGACTTAATAGTTTTTGCCCAGTAAGCCGTCGGGCCTTTAACCATAGTTCACCTACACCATCTTTTTTTGGCATTACCATGTTACTTGCAACTGCCCGGCTCATTGTAAAAGAATACGTACCCGCAAATGCAGTCATACTTAGCCTATTGATATCTGATTGACCCGCTAAATATGTTGCAGCCTCTCCTATTATCATTCCAATACATATAGTTTCTAAATTTCCTAAAGTAAAATGAGTATGGGTTTCAATGGCTGCCTGAAAAATTTCCCTGTTAACGACATGACAATGTGCAGTTAAAGGCCTGCAGTAATTAAGATATGTACCAGTCCATGCAAAAAACTCTCTCGGAGTAATTTTGTCTAATACTATTACCGAAGGGATTTTACCCCATTGCCGTGGATCTTCTCTCCAAATGAACTGTAGCTCGCTTTGACTTTCCGGCAATTCATTAATTAATTCCAACTGTCGTAATGGTTTTTCGGGAAGCCGATCAGATTGGATTAAATTAAGTAAATCCTCTCTGGCCACATCTTGTAACCACATTGCTATTTCCTCCCAAATACATCTTGAAGATTTGGCAAATCGGGGTGTGGGTTTAGGCTGGCCAAAGAAGCTTCGAAATAACCAATTAAATCTTTTTCATAGTAAATTGAAAGCGAAGTTTTAGCCCGAGTAACTGCAGTGTAGGTCATATTACGATTGAACTTAAATTTATTCAGATAATTGCATCCCGCCATATGAAGGGAACGCACTTCAAGCCCTTTAATTCCATGAAATGTTGACATCAAGATTGGCTTGTCAGGCTGAAGTGGCTCATGTTCACTTCCAAACTGGGGGGTCACCCGGTGCCCAAATGGCGATTTAGAAATAATTGACCACAATTGCAATAATTCTTCGCGTCGTGGGCATACAATTCCAATTAAATCATTGGGGTAGGCCTTAAGCTGGGCATCTAATTTCTGAATAATCCTTCTGGCTTGGTCTTCAATATCTTGGCAATTAAAATGTTCAACACTAGAAGGATTCGCATCTTCGTCATAATTAGATGTTTCTGCCAATCGGTCATAATCACCTGTATCTTTTGCAATTCCATCTGCGACTTTACAGATTTTCAAGCCATTACGATAATGGTATTTAAGCCGCGTAGGGTTACCTAAAATAGCATTAAGTGTATCGAGAGGGCTGGCACCTTGATAAATCTTCTGGCGTTCGTCAGCAACTACAAATAATTTACGAGCTAGTTTTTCAAAAAGCTGTATTTCCTCTGGGAGATAGTCTTGAGCTTCGTCTAATAGAATACAATCATATATTTTTGAAAGACGCCGTTGTTTAATCAGATCGTTAGCTTGATCCAATAAATATTTGCGCCGTTCCTCAAATTCTTCCGGCGGCTCAATACTAACACCATACTGACGCAAAAGATCCTGCTGCCATCTCTGGCAAGTTTGAACTTTCTGGGTAGGAAAGGAATACTTCTCTCCGCCGCTTGAAATAAACTCTTGGAGAGTCCGGGTAAATACTATAATTAATATGTTCTTTTCCCCCGCAAGATACATATAGTTAGCCCGAAGAAGAAGCAGATTCGTCTTCCCGGAACCAGGAGGCCCTACTACCCAGTTACTTTTCCCTATAGGTAAGGTAATGACCGCTCTTTGATATGGGTCCAAGTCATCTTGTCCAACCCACCAAGCACTACTCATTATACTCCCTCCTAAATTTCCGAAAACGGACCGATCCGCTCAACATCGGATTTTGATTTAAGTTGTTGAGCCGCATCAAGTGATAGATATAAAAATTTCTCCATTTTATCTTTTATAATCGACTCGAGATAAACACCTGAGAAAAGAGGAGAACAATTTTTTTCCGGAACTGTGGGCATGGCAATTCCTTCTTTAATGACCGAGCTCCAATAGGACAGTGAAATGGCCTTTGTATCAAAATCCAAAAGCTCCATATTAATACACAAATAGAGTGACGCAGAAAGTTGATGAGGTGATGATGGGGGAAAGATTACTATAAGCTGTTGAGCACTAGTACGAACTTCCATTGGGGGAAAATTATGTTTACGCGAACATACTGATCTAATTATTCTCTCGAGCTTTTCGAGAATTTGCTCTTTCAGTTGAAGACGACGCCTTGTTTCCGATTCTTTTAATTGCCCAAATCTATCTGACTGAGCCGCCAAGTGCCGCTGGCGAATTCTTTCTTTTATAGCATCGATTGATTGCGATGATTGCTCAGTCTGTGAGAAATTTTCCCATCGAAGGAATTGTAGTCGAACTTCAGGGTTTTTAATGAGACAAGTACTCGCTAGATGAATTAGATCAGGTGAAATTTCGGCAGTATTAGCATTTATATTCGGCGTTATATTTTGGACGGCGTTAACTAGTTTAGCAAACGGGTCGCTATATTCATCAAATAGGGGTTTTCTCATAATCAAATCATGAAGTACTGCACCTATCTGATAGAAGGTCACTGCCCGCCACCCATCAATACTATCTTTTTCCGTTCTCATCAAAAATTCAGGTGAACTATATCGCAAAGTACCGATAAATTGACGTGCGTTTCCGTCAGTAAGATTGGAGTTCCCAATCGGCCTTAAAACACCTAAGTCAAGTAAGATTGCCTTTTTATAATCAGGTGTAATTGCTATATTAGATGGTTTAATGTCACGATGGCAAAGATTAAGCGACTCCAGATATTGGGCTGCACTTGCAATTTGGGATATAATTTTACGTATGTTCTCATTAGGAACATTTTTAATGACGCTGTCTAAAGAAGGCATATTAAGGTAATTCATTACAACAAAAAGATGCCCGGTTGCGCTGCATTCTCCACCATCGATGATGCTTATTAAGTTGTCATGTTTTTTCCCCCGAAGGAGTAATTCTCTCTGGATTCGCTCTAATTGAGTACCTTTACCGAAACGCTCTATTAATTCTGGATCAAAAATTTTAACAGCACCTATTTTTTTTCGGAACATACCTTTAAAAACCAACGCTGATTTGCCGTTATTGATATATTCTATTATTTTCCACTTTCCGATAGATTTTCCTATTAACTCTTCAGACATACGCCTTGCACGGGTTTCGTCCATCTTAATCATCCTCTTCCCTTTAAACAGCGTATTTCCATATAAAGGGGAACAAAGACAAATTTATATAATTCGATTAGTACCTTTTTTCCCTGCACCCCAACCCATGAATATAATGCTCCCACAGGCTAAGACACGGAAAAAGGGGGAAACCAAGCAAGTCTCCGCAAGTCAACTATCTCACTACAATTGGGAACAGTATAAAAAACACGGTACTCTTCTTGAACAACGGGAAGACCAAGAAACCTGTGCCCCTTTGTCTTCTAGGCGGATTCCCTTTTGAGTGGTTAATATCCGGGCTTTAGTGTTATGCCATACGAACCATTTTTTGCAATAAGGCAGAAGAACCCATCTCTTATCTCACATAGGCCCTATCGAAACGCCCGGAGACAACTGTCGATTATTTCTGTTCTATTTATGGCAACCTTGAAGGTAGTTGAACAGTCATTCCAATAAAAATCTTTCTATCGAAACAAGTTTTTCAGATGGCAATTGCTTTACAGAATGGTCAAATACAATTTCCTCCAAACTGATGTCAAGGATATAATTCTTGACCCATTCTATTTCTTCAAAAGACAAACCGTAACGCAACATTAATATTTCCTTATCGTCGTCAGTACCATACTTAAAATAGTTAGACAATCTTAATGCTCTTTTATCTAATGTTTTTTCATAGTACTGATAAAAAATCGCATAAAAAATATCGCTGAGTTTGAAACTAATCAGCTTGTCAATGTAGTCATATGTATCAAACACAATTCTATCATAGTCAACATTTTTTGCCTTCGTTCCTTTTGCATAAAGGCTATAGTTATGTAGATTGACGTTAGGTAAATCATCATATCCCCGAATAAATCTCGCGTTTAACTGCTCTGATTGCTCGTTATAAAACTTTTTTTGGGACGTTGATGTTGCCTTCTTAGCCCTTTCTTCCAATTCCCTCCGTTCCGGGACGCAGGCAGCAAAGGCATAACGACGCCAACAGATATCTTTGAATGTTTTGCAATGAACTTTCCAAATGAGGATTTTAATTGCAGTATTTAGGACGCTTTCCTCACCATCAGACAGCATCCTTCCATTTAAATAATACCTGTATAGCTGAATAAAATATTTATAAAGTTCAAGCCGAAAATTTTTATCTTGATTGATTACATCTAAAGAGATGAATTGCTTATTTACAAACATCGCTCCTAATATATTTTTAACTATATCATCTATGTTTCCGTCTTTAAGTCTATTTACCTCAGCGTTTGTAAGATTGAATTCATCGGAGAACTCACCTCTACTTATTGCTTCTTTAAACTCTTTATAATCTGCATCTCTTCCGTCCTCGTCTGTATCCAGTAAAGACACATTGTTCAAAAACTCTTCTTTTAACATAACGGCTCGAAAACTACTGATATTATTAGTCTTAACCACAACGCTACCGTAGTCAAATTTTAATGCTTCCGTAGAGCGTCCAGCTCTGCCAATAAGGTTTTTCATAGATAAAGTACGACTTGCTTCGAATGTATTAAGGTACACAACATCAAACGGCATATTAATGCCCTGCTCAAGTGTAGATGTAGCAAAGCAAATTCTGCAAAAACCTTGTTGCGTAAAATGTTCTAAAATAAGTCTCGCTTGCAATGGCAATGACCCATGGTGAATAACTATTCCACGCTTAATCATCTCCATCATATTAGAACGATAATACGAGTCAGTGGCACCAATATAATGATTCAATTGGTCTATGAGCTTCAAAGCTTTTGCATCTGTTATTAGCGAGCAGGCATTAAGATAATTAACAAATTTATTAAAAACGGATTTATCGTAAATGCTAGCTTTTGTTGTGTATATTAAAATACTTCCTCCATTATTAATGGCTTCCATCAGCGGATCAAATCTGCTTTTTATTTTTTGTTTGCCCATGATTTTCTTATCTATTCCAAAATGGTAATATTCATTACCATCATGTGCAAAAAAAAGCTGCCCAACATTTTTTTGCTGATATTGTAAGGCTTCAGACTCAATTAGATCAAAATTGTTTTTTTGTAACTGTGCATCTGGATTGGAAATAAACGGATGCGCAAATATGTATTTTGCATTTGGAAACGCCTTCTGAGCTCGTCGTACAATACTATCAAAATAAAGACCTCTAACCGATTCTTCATCACTTAGCTGTGCTTCATCAAATAAAAACATTTCAATATTTAAGTTGTCCTTAAATTTAAAAAGCTCTTTTGCTCTTTCAGGCGTTAAAACAAATACACTTCTTTTTACATGTTTTGTATTTATAAGATCGACAAAAGAAAGCACATTAACGGTCTTATCTGTTATCAGGTTGCAAATCCTGTCATAGTATTCATTGATGAGTGCCCTGGACGGTACAATAATAACGACATCATTCTCTGATTCTTCAATAAGTTTTCTGAAAACGTAAGACTTTCCTGTACTCGTTGGCGCGGAAAAACTGAAATTCTTGTATTCCTTGATTTTTTGAACAATGTTTGCCTGCACAGGGGTGTAACTAACTTGATATTTTTCTTTAATATACTCTCCATACATTTTGAATAAAGCACTCTGCAATGTTATTGCTTGCGGGTTTTTATAAAAAACACCCATGATTTCTAAAATTTCATCTTGTACCTTCTCAAAATATTCGGAGGCAAAAATATTCAAATAGGACAGGATTTCCAAGCCTGTCGTGGAGGTCGGTCCCTCTATAAACAACTTTCTTTTTGTAAAACCGTATATCTCATTTAAACGATTCTTCTCAATAATTTCTTTTATAAGCTCTTTCATATGTTCACTGCCACCAAAACAATTTCCTCATAGGCTAAGAGCATCTTATAATCTTTATTATTTGTTATATTATTAATTAAAATGTCTGAAGATGTTCCTTTTGCGGAAAAGCCTATTGCAAAACCTTTTGTTCCTTGCGAAGCTTTTTCTAATGTTGCTGGGCTGATAAAATCTCTAAGGTCCGAAATATCTTTAATATCTTTTTTATCATTTATAAATTCGATTACTTGCCTAAGTCCTGTGCCATAAGCATTTTTACCGCACAAATACTTCGCTTCTCCGAAAATTAGTACTTCACAGTCATTTTGGGTATGGAAATCAAAGCCGGGATTTCCTGATACCTGCTGGCTGTACAATTCAGCGAGTGGAACACTTAGATATTTCAGTTGGTTGACAATAGCATTTCTTGATAACTCGGACACAACATATTCTCCGGCATCACTTGATACTTTGTCCGACGCCGATGCGTTCAGCTTTTTAGTTATATCGCTTATGGTCGGTACGGCTCTCACTTTAAAACTCTCTCGAATGTATTCTTCATCAAACCGACTTATCCACGAAAGGTCAGACAGTGTGTTAATGATGTCTTTCAAAGTTGCTTGTAAATCAATGGGCTCAACACGAATAAAAGCAACTCTGCTATGGTTACTTGTGTCAATCTTTTTCATATCGAGCACTCTCATATTTTTTCACCTTCTAGACAATAGTTTATTAGGCGAATGTAATGTTTACTATCGGTTGGCAACATTACATTTATCGAGTTGATTGCTTTACAAAAGGTGATACCAAAATATATCTTCCAAGATCCTACCTTCTTCATCGAATAATCAGAAAACAAACATTAATCCACTAATTTCCATTATATATCTGAACAATTGTTAAAACAACAAAAAACACCAGGCTCCACCTGGCGTTTTCTCCCTACGTCCGCGGGAACATATACAATTCCTTACAAATACGAAAGAAGCCTTGCTCTGCAAGGCTTCTTTAACTGTGTTTTCTTTGCAGCAAAACTACCGACTCAATGTGGTAAGAATGTGGAAACATATTGGCAACACTATGTTAATATAGGCTGCGAAATACAGCATTTTACTAAACTCTTTCTCGCAAATCAATTAAACTATAGTCAACAATCTTTCTTTTTTTTGTATCAATCACTATTTCCAGAACGGGTCTTCCTAACTCTCTATCTGCACACTCATATAAAATATCAGTTTTTACGGAATCTAGATCGACAAATTTCCTATCTGTTGAATCGTCTTTCATTGGTAACCCTCCTCATTTTTTATCCTTTCAACTACTTCTGACGGTCTTTCATCTTGATATCGCTTAAGAATCTTATTTACCCGTCCTTCAGCTCCTTTCCTCCTGCCGGCAGCTCGCATAATCTTCCATACTACCGGTTTAATCCTGTTCTCTATCATCTGCTCGATAACAAACATAATACGTCTATCCTGAAATTCCTCAATCGTTTCCGCTACCGTTTCTAATACTTCCCGAGTCCGAGGAAGCTTGGCTAAGTGTTTATGCAATAGACTTAGGCACCCTGCTTCCTTCCCAAGTGAACTAATAGTTACCCTAACTAGCGGTTCCTTGTTCTTTATTAATTTTGCGGCAGAACGCACTTCTATGCAGATTCTCCCATCTCGCTCATCCCAATTAATTCTAGACTGGATTGGACCCCGCCCTCGAATAGCAGGAGGTAAATTTGTAGATAACCAGAAACGGTCATGCCTATAAAGCCATATATACACTCCTGGAATAATATTTCTAAGTTCTGTCCGGCATTTATCAGGATTTAATCTGACTGTCAGCAAGAGCTTGGCACGGTAATTGTCCCGCCTCTTGTCCTGATTTTCTTTATAGCAATCTTCATACTTTGCTTTTTCCCCTAAAATTATCGCTAGTTGGTTCTTTACTGTTTCAGGATCAACCGCCAATCTTCGCGCGACCTCTCGCAAACTGCACTTTTCAACGATAATATACTCCCAAAGTTTCTGAAGCCATCTTCCGCCGAAAGATTTTATACGTCCAATCTTGTACCTTGAATCAACATTACTATCCGGTCCACTGCGCGCATAAGAAAATCCGCAATCACAGTTGAAGGTTCCGACTGGACATCCCATTTTTGAATCTCTTGATATAAGACACGTATGGATAACGTTCTTCCGATAATGTTCACATACAGGATTCAAGCACGGCCACGGTGCTTCCCCGAATGACTTAGGTTCTTCGAAGCTACGAGAGAAGAAGCCTTCCGGCGTTGTCCCGAGAAAGAGCATTAACAAAAGATGACGTATAGGGTGGCAAGCTGTCCGTGGCTTTTGAAGAAGCCTCGAAAGCCAAGTTTCTGTTTGATTACTTTCAATGGCACTAAATGTTTCATCCACAAAGTCCGCTGAAAAGAACCTGTTGAAGGCTTCCGCTACTTCCTTTTGCCTGATGCGTCCCCGGAACGTTGCAAGATCCTTTTTATACAAAAGGTCAACGTAGCGTTGCCTAATATTTTCTAAGCCGACGACGGGTGATTCTCCTTTAAGAAGCCATTGTACAGCTTTTGCGATATCCGTTCGGGGAAACGCAAAAACCTCTGGTTCTACCGAACTACATCGCATGACTTCAGTTGGAACAGAATAAAAGATGGTCTTATTACTCAGAGGGGAAATACATATTTCACTCTTTGACAGCTTACAATAATGAGTTGGACACACCCCAACCCCGGGCACTTGATGTACCCTATGCCAATACGCTTCTCCTAAAATATTTATGTCTTCCCTTATACACTGTTGACAGTACCGAAGGTACCTTAGCATCGGTATACCACTTGCCATAGCGCCTACAGTTTGATAAAGCAACCTTCCTTGCTCGCCGATCATGTATCTTAAAATCATGTCGCCCCTATTTACAGGCAGAAATGGGCGAAAGAGCGGAAAAAGCGTATGCTGGTTTATAAGCCCTTCAGCGGTAAGCGTTGTTCCCGATGGCAAAAAGTTGATTAAACGCCCAATGTGACTTGGGAAACCGACCGTAGCGCATCCGCCGTTTTCTCCTATTAGCCCAGCTAGTGTACGTTTGAAAAAGGGTGAATGATTCCAATCATGGTATCGGCTGCAAATGCTGAATAGAATCTCGTCAGGATACGGCGAGGGAAAGAATGGCAGCATACAACACCTACGTTTCAACAAACTGCTTCATATCCAGCGTAATCCCTTGTTTTTTCATCTGATCGTAAGGTGACTCCGTTTCTTTACCGAGACACTCTCTGATAGTATTGCCTGGCAGGCCTGTTAAAACCTCAACCTTATCTGAGCCTTCGTTGTGCGCCAATGCCAAGCGAGTTGCACTCTGTTTTAGTTCCCTCATGCTTGCCTTCTTGGGACTTTTGTCGATCACTTCCTTCGCGACAAACCACGCTAGGTTTACATCAAATCCCAGATCACCGACAAGCAGATCGGCAATCTCTGCTTCTGGGGATGAATGCTTACTTGACTCACTTTGAGCCGATTGACCTGACATTTGCTTCGCTTTTCTTTGTTGATCTATCACCCGCTCTTGCGCTCTTCTTGCCGCCTCGTTAAGCATCGCTTCTTCAATCGGCGAATGTAGATCTCTAATTTTTCTGAGGCGCTCAATATCCCCGGTCCTCACCGCTGTTAGCATGGGACGTAAAAGATTCAAGTGCCTATCGGCCACCGCCTTAATTACCTTGGGAGTGATCCGCTCGTCCTTGGTGCCGATAACTTCCCACTGAGCAAGCATATAGATTTTTACGGCAATATCCGTAATGCCCTGAGACTCCTTATATAAAGCATCCTTTAACGATTTAGTAAGCCGCGTTTCAACATTAGTGAACTGATACTCCCAGAGGGCGTTTATAAAATACTCCCAGGTTTGATCAGTGTGCTCATATCTGCCCCAAATCAAATCCCCCGAGCTACATAGCGGCCGCGCGCAACTGAATTCATCCAGGAACAAATTCATCGCACTGAATGTTCCGATTAATATTACGGGAATCCGCAGATTCTTCTGTAAGGATGAGAAAAAGTGGATTAGCTCCTTTTCCCCGCCGCTGGAAGCAAGATTAAGCCTTTGGATTTCGTCGATAATAAGTACTCCTACCCCTAAAACCCACAGAAGATGAGCCAACACCTCAATCGCATCTCTGGCGGTATAGTGAAAGTATTGGTCAAAGTACCTGGTTCCCAGGAGTTTATCAATCGCCTTAAACACTGCGCGGCAAAGGCCTCTGGAAGACCCATCCTTAGCAGAGTCGACTTTGAGCCACACAATTTGCACTCGGTCAAATGCCTGACCGTTGTATTGATTATGATAAATTACCTGAGGCAAAAGATATAATATCGTTTCTATTGTCAATGTCTTACCGATACCGCTCGGACCAAACACTACCAACCCATTGGCGGAAAGTCGCAAGAAACAGCTTGCGTTGTTTTCGTCCACGTCTGCCCCTGGGAAGGCGGCGCGGAGCTGTCTCACCCACTCGGCTGTTATAGGATTGCGCGTCATATAGCCCTGCTTTATTATCCTCATGATCCTTTGAGCCAAAATAATATGCATCGGCATGGGCAGCACCCAAGGGCCAATCCTCAACACATAATCAAGGCGTTTCTGTGCAGAGTGTTGTCGCAATGAGGAATCGTAGGCTGGTTTACGAGCAATTCTTTGCGCAAGATCGTCATCTATTAACTCCGGAAGAGCCTCCAAATACGGGTTGTGACGAAACATCTCGTCGTCTAACTCAACATATTGTGCTTTTTCCTGTCTTCCCATAAATATATTTCCGTATTCAAATTCTACTTTAGCCACTATATTTGCCCCCCTTCAACAGGCGTAGACATCGATCTTCCAACCTTTCGGGCATATTATCCTCGTCCTTTTCCCGCTCCGTTACTACCTGGCTATCCTTTATTCCATGCTCTACTCGTTCACGTTGTATGCGCTCAATTTCTGTTGCCGTATTACCTTTCATACCGTTAATACTGGGGCGTTTCAACCCTTCGCTTGCAAGCGCCGTGTCCGTCATTTTGGTTGCTTCATTGACTACGGCATCTTCGGTCGCATCTAACTCGGCAAGAGCTTGCTCTTGAGGATCCTTACGCGCCCTGGATGCCGAATCCCGTTCCTCGCCCAACGTCTCAAAATCTTCAAAGGAAATACCACTGTAGGCGCTATCTTCATCCAAAGTACACAGAACAGGGTTGTCAAAAGGGTTACGGTCATCTAGTATCCAAAGGTACTTTGTAGTACGCGGATCAAACATAACGTTAACTGTTTCTTTACCGACTATTGAAGCGCTCTCGATCTTCTTTAAAACCTTTTCATCCTGGCAGTTATATTTGAGTTTACCTCTAAATTCAACTCCTCTCCGAGAGATACTCGCCGTAGCCTTTGGGTAGAGGGCTTTTTTCACTACCATCGGGTCAACATCCAAAAAGTGGCCACCCCTATGCTTAATGCCCCAGTTCCATAAATCAATCGGTATCGCGCTACATTGAGTGGCTAACATGAACTGATTAAAAGGATAGTTTTCGATTTCATGGTACAAGTTGTAGTACTTCGCGGCTCCAAAAAGCAATCGGGTAAATTGGTCTATGTCAAGTTTCGCATTTAGCCTGTGATCGGGTTCCCACCTTACGGGTTCCTTGGGAACCATCCCGGGAAGAAGGTGGATGACCTTTAGATTAAACCTTCTGAATAGTTGTTCTACGATCGACTTGCAATCCGCCCTGTAGGGAGAGGTGTTAAGAACCTGCGGACCAAGTATTTTCGTAATAGCATCGGAATTTTTGCAATAAAACTCTCCTCGGTCGGCCAGGAACCCCGCCGGTAGAAGTTTATTATTTGGATAATCTTCGGGCAACTCAGTAACATTGTATCGTCGATACTCCTCAATTCTATCTTCAACCAGGTTTTCAACCACCATAGCACCCGTCATCCAACTGCTCCGCTCCAGCGTCACTGTGACAGAAGTAATGAAATGGCTAAAAACATCGACACAGATATATACGATCGGCCTCTGCATGACCTTTGTTCTGGTGACCTTATTTACCAAATAAATGTCGGCCATCGTCCAGTCAACGGCGTATAGATAACCCGGCCCAATCGCCAATTGGGTTGCGTTGCCTTTGTGTTCCCTGTACTTAATTTTGAAAGCCAGGTCGCCTTCTTGCTGCTTCTTTGCCTTAACCGGGTCAACCAACTTTTTAAACCAGTAGTAAAATTGTTCCTTAGTCGGTCTCTGGTCCCTGGGGAGTAACTTCGGTACTTCAACCCCATCTTTCCAGTACGTTCCTACCCTGAAGAAAGTTTCATTCATTTTTTGGAAGAGCTTGAATGGTTTTATATTCTTGTTCGGATAATAAAAAAGATCGATTGTGGCTTGGATGACTCCCCTGATTTCGTCGGTAATATTAATGCCGGAAGCCACTTTCGCCTCGCTGTCACTTACACTTTTTCTCTTCCCGGTTTTAGCTCCCACCGGACGCCCTCTCTTTATAACGGTGTCCGGTTTATCTTTACCGGGATTACCACAATTTGCATAGTCCAATGACAAAGCAGCCTCTGTTTTACCGTATACCCAGTATAGCCTTATATACGCATAAACTGCCGTTTTCTTGATTTTGAATTTATTTATACAATCTTGCACCATTGCAGCTTTTAAATTATGAAAGTATACATCCGGTTCACAGGTTACAATGCCTTTAATAATTTGCCATCGCTCTTTTCCCTTGTCCTTGTGCTTATCGTTTGTGCAAATTTTAGCAAAAGGGTCGCAAGGATGCTTGACGGCACGACCAGCCTGAATAGCAGAATAGATGTCCTCCAAGTTGCACCATCTAGGCTGTGCTCTGCTGTCCCGGATATCGAAAACAACGGCCTTTGACTCGTCATGGTCGATCCAGAGAACTCGTTCCTGCTTGACGATTGATCCGTTTTCCACCCAATCGATTATCGACTTAACCGCAATCACGATGGGCATCTGATTCACCAGCCTCAGAAAGATATTCCATGCACTTGGTCACTCTGATCGGCTTAGCCGTATTGATGGGGTTTAACATGTCCACCTTCCAAAAACCCATTGCAATAAGATACCGGAAAATTTCCAAAGTCGTACCCGGTTTATACCTTAACTTTTGATCCACGTTAAGCGCCGTAATGCTCAGAGGGGAAATGCTATCGTTCAACCTTTCCAGTAAAATCCTTTCGACCGGCATAATAATATCCGGATGATACGGTGCCTTATCGTTGAACCAATTTCGTGTCGAATATAGCCATTGAAGATTCTGGACCAAAGCCATTGGTATGTCCTTCTCCGTCACTATCCTCCATTCAATGCCTCGTTCAAGCCAATAAAAACGCTCAATCTCCAACTTCTCTTTTACCCTTTTATCAATAAGAAATTTAGATGGTTTCACACAGATAGCAATCAATCGGACACGACCATCATTTCAAACGTCAATTAAAAAATCACTGGTCATCATTTGCGGAGTTTTGCCGCCCTTATATAGGCCTGGATGGATGATATGAAGCTTATTAGCAATATACAGGGTATGGCTTAACGTTAAGAGCGGAACCTGTTCACGAATGTCAATGATCCACTTGCATGCGTCGAGAATATGAAAACATGCCACTTCAAGAAACGAAAATAGATGGTAAACTCTTGGTATTGTTAACCCGCGGATTCTTGTTACCAGTGTAGAAGAAGCTACGTTTTGCACAGTAAGAAACGATTTATAGTCTATTCCTTGTCCAGTCCCAAACCCGGCCGCGAGCTTTTTTTCAATCTGCATTAAGGTCAGTGGCCTTCTGCTCATCATCATTACCTCCAATGTGAGTATTTTGAAATAGCCCGTTTTGATTGCATGCCGCAACTTCATCTGTCAATAACGTTACTATCCGATCTATTTCTTCCTGTATTAGAGGTGTGACTTTTCCAGAATGCATACCAGCCATACGAAGGAGAATGGACTTATTTATCCTAGTACCAGGTGGCGTCTTTGATAATTTATATTTCATTTTCCTCAACCGAAAACTTTCGGAACTTTCCTTAACCTCTTCTAGAACCCTCTGCGTATAAGGATAATTTTCTAATACCCTAGAATCACTAAGTACTGTTAAACTAGTTTCTCGCTTTAGAGACGCGAGGGTAATTCGTATAGGTATTTCCATTGACATTAGTTTTTGGGCAGCTTCTTTAATCATTTTTGCCATTAAATTGTCCTTCTTGTAAAACCTACTAATATCCTGATTCTTGGTTTTCGTATTATTTTGGACTATACGCACTGGAGGCATGTTACTATTAAACCAGTCTGTATCATTAATCCTGAGCCAACGATACCAATATTGACAAACTCTTACTAGCTGTTCTCTTGATGCTTCTGGGAATAATCTGATTAAACAAATCAATCGTCGTCTATAATCATCCCGCTTTTCTTTTAAACTATCACTATTTAATCTTCTACATTTGAATAGTGGTCGTTCAGGTTTTTCATTGCTGTCCTCAATACAAAAGCCGTCGACAAATTGCTCGATACTGCTTCCAAGAGCTACAAGTAAGGCTATATGTCGCAAGGGCTGACTTACTGGTTTACATGGATTAATTGTTGAGTAGATCCAATAACGGGGGTCTCTTAAGAAACCACATTCCTTTAAGAAGTACTCTGGAAATGTCTCTTGAAGTCGCAAACAACACTTATCTGTAGCTAAATAGTCATATTTCGTCAATAACCCAGCTTCTTTTAGGAGAATACGATAACGTTTGTTAATTACTTCACGCCCCAAGTAGCCTTCCTGGTTACTTAGGAGCCAATTAAAATTATGGACGATTGCCGTTAATGGTTGAATGAATTTTGTTCTATGTATTATCTGCTCTTGCGATTGTTCGACTTTATCCGAAAGTGCCTCTATTCTGTTTACGGTTCTGTGAATGACGTTTATTGTGCTGTTTAATAACGGTGTGCCATGTATATGGCAATACCATACGCCACGCAATTGGTGAATTATATGCCAGTAGGGCTCGCCAAAGGTATTATCATCTTGTTTAATACACTGTGAGCAAAATTTCAGATGCTCGGACATATAACCTTTTTCTCCATCGACGATTGTATTGACCAACACATATCTTTTAGACTTCATGGCATTTTCGATTAAATTCATACGAGATTGGATTACAAACGGAGAAAATATACGTAATATTGAATGGCTTTTTATTATATATTCAGGGTCAATAGTAGAGCCGGCAGGAAGTTTGCCGCAAAACTGCTCAAGGTTACTTGGTAGTATTAATGGCACTTTATTACTATACGAAAATAAATCTGTCCTGGTTATTGTTCCAGAATATCCAAGCCATTCCCGAAATCTAGCGATAATGCTGTAAAACAGTTCCCCGGGATATGGCGTAGGGAAAACCGGCACTTTATTAATATTCTCACCTCCAAAAAAAACCGAAAAAGAACCTCAGAGCATAGGTTATAGCACCCTACTTCGCTCCAACGTTCTTTTTCTTTCGAATGTTACCCATTTGAGGGCAACATTATAATGGGTGAAAACTCTTTGATTGTCCTCTGATCTGCTGAGCTCTGCTCAGCAATCACCTCCAAAACTCTTTTAGTTAATTATACCATATATTGTGTATCTTGTAAAACCAATCCACTAAATGCGGAACATTTTGTGGCGTACCGTGTAATAGTATTGTTTGAATAATCTATTGTTATTCAGGTAATTTTTCCCTAGGCCATAAAAACCACTCTGGGAACCGTTCCCAGGGTGGCCGCAATTCCACGACTTTATTATTGATTCTACGACTTTATTTCAATAAAACAGCTTTCAAATAATAATAATGTTCAAAACCTCGCTTGATATACGTGCAATTTCCCCCATTTGTAAAACTCCATATAGGCAAACAATGCCACCCTAGGTAATTCTAGGGTGGCTGCATTCCGCAACTTTATTTTGTTTTCCGCAACTTTATTTTTGATTCCGCGACTTTATTTTAATGAAACAAACAACTGAATTGGTCGCTATCCCCTATTCCACCGTTACGCTCTTGGCGAGGTTGCGCGGCTTGTCGACGTCGGCGCCGCGGGTGACGGCGGCGTAGTAGGCTAAAAGCTGCAACGGGATGACGGTGAGGATGGGGGCGAGGTATTTGTCGGTCGCCGGGATGGTGATGGCGTGATCGACGTACTTGCCGATCTGCTCGTCGCCCTGCATCGCCACGCCGATGACGACGGCGTCCCGCGCCTTGACCTCCTTGATATTGCTCAGCATCTTCTCATACACGTCGTACTGGGTCGCCAGGGCGATCACCGGCACCCCCTCGATGATGAGGGCAAGAGTACCGTGCTTGAGCTCGCCGGCGGCGTAAGCCTCGGCGTGGATATAGGAAATTTCCTTGAGCTTGAGCGACCCCTCAAGAGCAACTGCGTAATCGAGCGAGCGGCCGATGAAAAAGACGTCCTCGCAGAAACCGTACTGTTGGGCGAAAGTCTTGATCGGCTCGACATTCTCGAGTATCTCGTGAGCCTGGCCGGGCAACGCCTTGAGGCCGCGGATAATCTCCCTGACCCGGTCGGCGCCGATAGCGCCCCGCAGGGAAGCAATGTAGACCGCCAGCATCAGCATGCCGATGAGCTGGGTGGTATAAGCCTTGGTCGAGGCAACGGCGATCTCGGGACCGGCCCAGGTATAGACTACCTGGTCGGCCTCGCGGGCGATGGACGAGCCGACGACGTTCGTTACCGCCAGCGTCCGCGCCCCCAACTTCTTAGCCTCCTTAAGGGCTGCAAGCGTATCGAGCGTCTCGCCCGACTGGCTGATTACGATGGCCAGCGTATGCTCGTCGATAAGCGGCGCGCGATAGCGAAACTCCGACGCCACGTCCACCTCGACCGGAATGCGGGCCAGCTGCTCGAGATAGTACTTGCCGACGATGCCGGCGTGATAAGCGGTCCCGCAGGCGACGATAGCCACCTTCTTGATGGCGGCGACGTCGTCCTTGGTCCACTTCAGTTCGTCGAGGATTACGCCGCTGTCGTCCTTGGCCAGGCGGCCGGTGGTCGTCTCGCGGATGGCTTTGGGCTGCTCGTAGATCTCCTTGATCATGAAATGCTCGTAGCCGCCCTTTTCGGCCGCCTCGGCATCCCAGTGGACCTCGAACACCTTCTTGGTCACCGGCACGCCCTGCCGGCTCATCACCCAGGCCGAATCCCTTGTGACGATCGCCATCTCCCCGTCGCTGAGGATGTACGTGCGGCGGGTGCGGCTGATGATCGCCGGGATATCCGAGGCGATAAAATTCTCTCCTTCGCCCAGACCGATGACCAGCGGATTGTCCTGTTTGGAGCAGATGATCTTATCAGGCTCGTACTGGGACAGGAAAACCAGGGCGTAGGAGCCTTCGATTTCCGCCAGCACCTTCTTAACGGCCGCCTCGAAGTCGCCCTCGTAGTACTCCTCGACCAGATGGGCCACAACCTCAGTATCGGTCTCCGACGTGAACTTGTGGCCTTTGGCGATCAGCTTTTCCTTGATATGCAGGTAGTTCTCGATGATGCCGTTGTGCACCACCACGAACTTGCCCGTGCAATCGGTATGGGGATGCGAATTGGCGTCCGAGGGGCGCCCGTGGGTAGCCCAGCGGGTGTGGCCAATACCGACGTGGCCCTCCAGGGGGTGCTGCTCGACCATCTTCTCCAGTACGCTCAACCGGCCGACGCTTTTCTCGACATTCACCCGGCCGCCGTCGAACACGGCGATACCGGCCGAATCGTAGCCCCGGTACTCGAGTTTCTTAAGGCCCTCGATGAGAAACGGCATCGCTTGCTTGGGCCCGATATATCCGACAATACCACACATAAGGTATATTCCTCCCGAAAGTAACGGTATTTAATCTGCCGCAGTGCGTTTTGTCCCGCCGGTCGCCCGGCGGTTTTGTCGACTGCTTACGACCGCAGTTGGCCGAGAGGCATCCGCTGACATTCTCGATAAACCTCTCCCTCGTCTGCTTGCCGGCAAGCGGCAAGCACCAGCGCTAACTGTTATTAATGTGCTGCAAAAGCAGCCGCCGTATCCTCACCTCCCCGTTTCTTGGTCCGCGCCTGCCGTTCGCCTCCTTCCCGCGCCCCGGATACATACATATGCAAGGGAGCACAACCGTGCTCCCTTGCCCGTATACAATCCTATTTTAATATAACTGGGCCTGCCGGTCAACTTCCCAGTTCCCGGCTGATGACGGCGGCCACCCGTTCGACGAGACTCTCCAGCTCGGGCTGGGACGGCCCCTCGGCCATCACCCTGATAAGCGGCTCGGTGCCCGACGGACGGACCAGCACCCGGCCGTCCTCGCCCAGCGCCTGTTCGGCGGCGGCGATGGCGGCGGCGATAGCCTCGTTATCCTGCCAGCCGGCCTTGCTCTTCACCCTCACATTGACAAGCACCTGCGGGAAGCGGGTCATGGCCGCGGCCAGCTCCGACAGCCGCCGTCCGGCGCGGACTCTGGCGGCGATAAGCTGCAAGGCGGTCACCAGACCGTCGCCCGTTGTGCTCAGGCCGCCGAAAATAATATGGCCCGACTGTTCGCCCCCCAGGCCGTAGCCGTGGGTCAGCATGGCCTCAAGCACATAGCGGTCGCCCACCGGGGTGACCACCACCCTGCCCCCGGCCCGCTTCACCGCCTGGTGAAGCCCCAGGTTGCTCATCACCGTGGCCACAAGAACATTGTCGGCCAGCTTGCCCTGCCGGAGCAGTTCCAGCGCGCAGATAACCATGATCTGGTCGCCGTCCACCACCGCGCCCGTCTCGTCGACAGCCAGGCAGCGGT
Organism: Sporomusaceae bacterium; assembly: GCA_031460455.1. NCBI lineage: Bacteria > Bacillati > Bacillota > Negativicutes > Selenomonadales > Sporomusaceae > Sporomusaceae bacterium. The sequence goes on along the minus strand of JAVKTQ010000008.1, from coordinate 104,718 downwards.
CGGCGTCGCCGTCGTGGGCGATACCGAGATCCGCCCCGTGGAGGATGACCTCCTGCTGCAATCCCTCCAGGTGGGTAGAGCCGGCGTCCCTGTTGATATTGACCCCGTTGGGCTTGTCATTGATAACGATCACCTGCGCCCCCAGCTGGCGGAGCACCGCCGGCGCAGCCTCGAACGCCGCTCCGTTGGCGCAGTCGACGACGATCTTGAGGTCGGCGAACGGCACGTCCACAGTGCTGAGTGCGTAATCGATATACTCCTTCAGCAGATCGTGGCGGTAGCGGATGGTGCCGATATGCTCGGCCGTGGGCCGCGGCAGCTCGTCCTTGCCGGCCATCACCAGCTTCTCCAGCTCTTCCTCGGTCGCATCCGGCAGCTTATAGCCGCTGCCGGCGAAAAACTTTATCCCGTTGTCGGGGAAAGGGTTATGGGAGGCCGAAATAACCACCCCGGCCTGTGCGCCGTGTTTGCGGGCCAAAAAAGCCACCGCCGGCGTCGGCACCACCCCGCACAGCACAGCCTCGCCGCCTGCCGAGCAAATGCCGGCGGCCAGCGCCGCCTCCAGCATCTCGCCTGAAATGCGGGTGTCCCGGCCGATGAAAAACGTTGGCCGGCGGTAATTGCGGCCGAACCAGTACGTCGCCGCCCGGCCGAGGCGGAAAGCAAGCTCGGGGGTGAGTTCCGTGTTGGCGAGGCCGCGCACGCCATCGGTACCGAAAAGTTTGCCCAAAATTCTCTATCTCCCTTCAGAGCGGTCTGTATTCTTTGATAATCGCCAGCGCGGCATTGAGCCCGTCGAGCGCGGCGCTCATTATGCCGCCGGCGTAGCCGGCTCCTTCGCCCACCGGCGCCAGGCCGGCCACCGTCACCGACATATAATCCGGCCCGCGCACCATGCGGAGAGGAGCGCTCGTCCGCGTCTCCACCCCGGTCATCACCGCCCGCGGATGGTCGAATCCCTTGATCCTGCGGCCAAAATCCGGCAGGGCGCGCGCCAGCGTGGCGGCCACCGCCGGCGGCAGGCAAGCGGCAAGGTCGGCCGCAACGACAGCCGGGCGGTAGCTGGGCGGAGCGAGAAAATCGCGGCCGCCGGTCCTGCCGGCCAGGAAATCGCCCACAGCCTGCACAGGCGCGGCATATGTCCGGCCGCCGACCTCATAGGCCAGCCGCTCCCAGCGGCGCTGGAACTCGATCCCGGCCATCACGCCGCCGCCGAAGTCGGCCGGGCCGACGTTTACGACAAGGGCACTATTGGCGTTCCCGGAATCGCGGCCGAACAGGCTCATCCCGTTGGTCACGACGCCGCCCTCTTCCGACGCGGCGGCTACCACCAGCCCGCCGGGACACATGCAGAAGGAATAGGCCGTCCGTCCCGCGGCCCGGTCCTGAAAAACAAGCGCATAGTCGGCGGCCCCCAACCGGGGGTGACCGGCCAGGCCGCCATACTGAGCCCGGTCGATTAGCTCCTGGGGATGCTCGATACGGACCCCGACGGCGAAGGGCTTCGCCTCCATCGCCACGCCGCGGCGCGCCAGCATGGCATAAGTGTCGCGGGCGCTGTGGCCGACGGCGAACAAGGCGATACTGGCAGGTATATGGCGGTTTTCGTTGATGACAACGCCGGTCAGAACGCCGCTATCGACGGCGATATCGGTCACGCGGCTCTCGAACGCCACCGTCCCGCCCGCCGCGACGATGCGCCGCCGCAGGGCGGCCACCACCGTCCGCAGCTTATCGGTGCCCACATGGGGCTTGTGGAGGTACTTTATCTCCGGCGGCGCGCCGGCGGCCACCAGCGCATCCAGCACCTGACCGGAGCGCGGGTCGTTCACCCTCGTCGTCAGCTTGCCGTCCGAAAACGTACCGGCCCCGCCCTCGCCGAACTGGACGTTGGAGGCGGGGTCGAATTCGCCCGTCTGCCAGAAGCGGGCCACATCCCGCGTCCGCGCCTCGACGTCGCGGCCGCGCTCCAGAAGCACCGGCCGGTAGCCGTGCTCGGCCAGCGTCAGCGCAGCAAAAAGCCCGGCCGGGCCGGCGCCCACCACCACCGGGGGAGCGTCGAGCGGCTTATGACCGGGGACGACCGGCAGTTGCGCCTCTGCCACGCGCACGGCAACATCGCGGTCGCCGGCCAGCCGGGACAGCACCTGCCCCTCGGCGGCGGTCACCGCCACGTCGAGCGTGTAAACAAAGCCGATATTAGACTTACGGCGGGCGTCCACCGCCCGCCGGACAATCGTCACCTCCGCCACACCGCCGGGCGGCAGACGGAGCCGCCGCGCCGCCAGCACCGTCAGAGGGTTGTCATCCTCGACAGCGACGCGGAAATTGGTAATCCTCAACAAATAAATCTTCCCCTATAGCAAAGCAATTTGCGACGGCCTCCGTCTACCGCCCGACGCTGATCTTAACAGTAACCGCCGCCTGTGACGCCACCAGACCCTCTTTGATCTGAAGCTTCACTTCCTTCTCGGTGTCCCTGTTTATGCCGGCTACGCTGATCGGCTCGGTGTAAACGAAGTCGATTTTCTCAAGCTCTTTGGCGTCGCCGCTCAGCTCCACCTTCACCGGCGTCGTCACCACCGACTTGAGAACAGTGCCGGGGGCCATATCGCCGTAGATTATCGTCTTGATATCGACCGTCTTCTTGTCCACGCCCTTGGCGAGATTGGCGGCGACACCGATCCTGTTGGGGGTAACCGTCACGCCCTCCACAGCCCTGCCGTCGCGGTTCACCAGCAGCGGGGCGAGCTGGGCGGTAAAATCGGCGCTCCTGCCCGTCAGGTCGAGGGGCAGAATGACCCTGTCCACCGAATCGACAGTGGCCTTCGGGCCTTCGACCGTCACCTGCTGGGGGTTGAGCGTAGCCTTGGCCACCACCGTTCCGGCCGTCGCCGTGCCGGTCACGCGGATCTCCACCGGCAGCGTACGGCTGGCCTTACTGTCCACCCTCACAGTGAGCTTGTCGGGTTGCACCTCGATGAATTCGAGGCTGGACGGCACCAGGGCGTAAACGCGGACCGCGTGGCGGCCTTCGTCCGCCCCCTTGAGATCGACATAAGCCTTCAGATCCTGCGGCGTCAGCACCGCGGTAATGCTGCGAGGGCCGCGGACCTTGACCCGCACGGCGTCGGGCACATCGACCGCCACCAGCGTATCGGACATGCCGCGCACCTCCAGCGGCACCGACACCGATGCCTCCACCGGCGGATTCTGCTCGTTCGTGACGTACAGCCACAGCACCACCGCCAGGATCAGGGCGAGGACTTTCGTGGTAATATTTTTCCCGCGCGCTTCTTCCATTATGATGAAGACCTCCAGTTGAAGAATTCGCTCAAGGGCGAACTCTTGCTGAAATACAGCGGGCGCAGGAAGTCCTTGAGCTTGGCCGGCTCGACATAGCGGGACAGGCGGCCGCCCTCGGCCACCGAGATTATGCCTGTCTCCTCGCTCACCACCACGATGATGGCGTCGGTCTGTTCACTGACGCCGATGGCCGCGCGGTGGCGGGTGCCGAGCTCCTTGCTCAGTCTCGTGTCGTCGGTCAGAGGCAGGATGCAGCCGGCGGCGGTTACGCGGTTGCCGCGGACGATGACCGCCCCGTCGTGCAGCGGCGAGTTGGGGATGAAGATATTGGTGAGAAACTCGCTCGACACGATACCGTCGACCTTGATGCCGGTATCGACATAATCGTTCAGGCGCATCTCCCGTTCGAAGACAAGCAGGGCGCCGATCTTGTTCTTGGCGAGCACCGACACCGCCTTGACCGTCTCCTCCAGCAGGCTCTGGGCCTCCTCCTCGTTGAGGAAGGCGCTCCTGCCGAACAGGCGGCCGCGTCCGAGCTGCTCCAGCGCCCGGCGGAGCTCGGGCTGGAAAACGATCGGCAGCGCCACGAGCACCACCGTCATCGACTTCTGCAGCAGCCAGTTGATCACGTTCAAGCCAAGCCATTTGCTCACCAGGGTGGCGACAAGCAACACGACCAGGCCCTTCAGCAGCGTGAGGGCCCGGGTGTCCTTGATCATCATATAAAGCTTGTACAGCAGCACGGCCACCAGGAGGATATCGAAAATATCGCGCCACCCGATGGTCGAAATTATCCCCCTTACCTGCAGGAGCATGGCGGAACCACCTTAACCGTAATCGCTAACACTATTCTATCCGAAATTGGCAAAAACCTTTAACAAGGCAAAAACAACGGGAGAAATATAATATGAGTGCCCCCCGGAGTGCATCCGGGAGGCACTGCTGCTATTAGACTTTAGCCACCTTTTCCACCCAGCCGAACTTATCGGCCACCGTGCCGTACTGGAGCCCGGCGACATGGTCGAAGAGCTTCTGGGAAAAAGGACCGGTCTTATTGTCGTTGATGACGAGCTTCTGGCCCTTCCACGACAGTTCGCCGACCGGCGAAATGACAGCGGCCGTCCCCGAACCGAAGACCTCCTCGAGCTCGCCCTTGGCATGGGCCGCAAAGACCTCGTCGATGGAAATCTGCCGTTCGGTCGCCTTCACGCCCCAGTCCTTGGCCAGTTCGAGAACGGTGCGGCGGGTGATGCCGCCGAGAATGCTGCCGTTCAGGGCAGGGGTGATCAGTTCGCCCTTGATCTTGAAGAAGATGTTCATCGTGCCGACTTCCTCGACATACTTGCGCTCGATGCCGTCAAGCCACAGCACCTGGGCGTAGCCTTCCTTCTTGGCCTCGACCTGGGCGCGCAGGCTGGCGGCGTAGTTGCCCGGCGTCTTGGCCTCGCCGATGCCGCCGGGAACGGCGCGGACAAATTTGTCCTCGACCTTGATGCCGACGGGGTTAAAGCCGGCGGCGTAATAAGCGCCCACCGGGGAAAGGATGATGAACAGCTTGTATGTATCGGAGGATTTTACGCCGACATACGGATCGGTGGCGATGATAAAGGGGCGGATATAGAGCGCCGTGCCATGCTTGGCCGGGACCCAGCGTTTGTCGATTTCGAGGAGCTTATTCAGGCCGGCGTGGACGACATCCACCGCGGTGTTCGGGATGCAGATAATATCGGCCGAGCGGTTGAAGCGGTTCAGGTAGTCGAACGGCCGGAAGACGTTGATCACGCCTTCGGCGGTGCGGAAAGCCTTCATCCCTTCGAAAATGGCCTGGCCGTAGTGCAGCACCATAGCGGCGGGGTAAAGGGAAAATTCCTCGTAAGGTACTACGCGCGGATTATACCAACCCTTGCCGGTCTGATAATCCATCTCAAACATGTGATCGGTGAAGTACTGCCCGAAGCCGAGTTTATCGGCGTCCGGCATCGCTTTCGGGGTCGCAACCCTGGTAACGGCGATGTCGACCATAATGAAGCCCCCTTCTCGTTTTGTCCAAAGCGGAAAAACAATCGCTGTGGAATACCTTACCAATCATTATATGCTGTTTTTTCGATAGGTGTCAAGCCGGGCGACCTGCCCGCCGAGCGCTTCGCGGCCGCGGGCGATGGCCTCTTTCACCTGCGACGGCGACGTGCCGCCGTAGGAATTCCGGGCTGCGACACAGGTTTCCACTTTGATGGCGGCGAGGATGTCTTCCGCGAACAGCGGAGAAAATTGTTTCAGCTCGGCCAACGACATTTCGTCGAGCTTCATGCCTTTCTCGATACAGTAGCGGACACTCTTACCGGACACCTCGTGGGCCTGACGGAAGGGGAGGCCCTTTTTCACCAGGTAATCGGCCAGGTCGGTCGCGTTGGTGAAATCCTCGTCAGCCGCCGCCAGCATCCGCGGCGCGTTCACCTTCATGCCCCGCACCATCGCCGCATACACCGACAGGCTGAACTTGACGGTGTCGATCGTGTCGAACAGCCCCTCCTTGTCCTCCTGCATATCCTTGTTATAGGCCAGCGGCAACCCCTTCATCGTCGTCAGCAGCGCCATCAGGTGGCCGACCACCCGGCCGGTCTTGCCCCGCACCAGCTCGGCGACATCGGGGTTTTTCTTCTGCGGCATGATGCTCGAGCCGGTGCAGTGGGCGTCGTCAAGCTCGATAAACTTGAACTCCGAACTGCACCAGAGGATGATCTCCTCGCTCAGCCGGCTGAGGTGGACCATGAGGATGGCCGCGAAAGACAGGAATTCCATCATATAGTCGCGGTCGGCGACCGCGTCGAGGCTATTGTCGTACAGGCGGGCGAAATTCAGCTCGTCGGCCACCATCTGCCGGTCGATGGGGAAAGTCGTGCCGGCCAGAGCGCCCGCCCCCAGCGGCATAATGTCGGCCCGCTCCCATACTCCCCGCAGGCGGTCGAAGTCCCGCCCGAGCATGAAAAAGTAGGCCAGCAGGTGATGGGCGAAGAGGATGGGTTGAGCCCGCTGCAGATGGGTATAGCCGGGCATGATGACGTCCGGGAATCTGCCGGCCGTCTCCAGGATGGCCTCCTGGAGGCCGCACAGCAGCTGCCCGACGGCGACCACCTCCTTGCGGAGGTAGAGATGGGTGTCGAGGGCCACCTGGTCGTTGCGGCTGCGGGCGGTATGCAGCTTGCCCCCGACCGGGCCGATCCTTTCCGTCAGGCGCTTCTCGATATTCATATGGATATCTTCCAGCGCCGTCTCGAAGCTGAAGTTCCCAGCCTCGATATCGGCGAGGATGCCTGTCAGCCCGGCGACGATCGCCTCGGCCTCGTCGGCGGCGATGATGCCGCACTTGGCAAGCATGCGCGCGTGGGCGACGCTGCCGGCGATATCCTCTTTATACAACCGCCTGTCAAAAGAAATGGAGGAGGTAAACTCCTCCACAAGCACGTCAGTGCCCTTGGTGAATCTACCGCCCCAAAGCTTGGTCATTTATTTCTTCTCCTTTTGCTGCATCAGCGCCCGGATCTTCAGGGGCAGGCCGAACAGGTTGATAAATCCTTCCGCGTCCTTCTGGTTGTAGACCTCGTCGCGCCCGAAGGTCACGAAGCCCTCATGATACAGCGAATACGGCGATTTGGCGCCGGCGCTCATGATGTTGCCCTTGTAGAGCTTGAGCCGCACCAGGCCGGTGACCGTCTGCTGGGTCGAATCGACGAAAGCGTCGAGCGCCTCGCGGAGCGGCGAAAACCACATCCCGTCGTACACCAGCTCGGCGTAGCGCACCGCCACCTGCTCCTTGTAGTGCATCGTCGCGCGGTCGAGAGTCAGGTACTCCAGCTCGCGGTGGGCGTAGAACAGGATGGCCCCGCCCGGCGTCTCGTACACGCCGCGGGATTTCATGCCCACCAGGCGGTTCTCGGTGATATCGGCGATGCCGATGCCGTTGGCGGCGCCGATATCGTTAAGTTTTTCAAGGAGTTCCACGGCGCCCAGCTTCTTGCCGTCCACCGCCACCGGCACGCCCTTCTCAAAGGCGATCTCCACATAAGTGGCCTTGTCGGGGGCCTGTTCGGGCGTCTTGGTCACCATGTAAACATCGTCCTTGGGCTCGTTCCAGGGGTCCTCCAGGTCGCCGCCCTCATGGCTGAGGTGCCAGATGTTGCGGTCCATGCTGTAGGGGCGCTTCTTGGTCACCGGCACGGGCACGCCGTGCTTCTCGGCGTAATCGATGGCGTCCTCGCGCGAGCGGATGTTCCACAGCCGCCAGGGAGCCACGATCTTGAGATGGGGCGCCAGCGCCTTGACGGTCAGCTCGAAACGCACCTGGTCGTTGCCCTTACCGGTCGCGCCGTGGGCGATGGCGTCCGCGCCTTCCTTCTCAGCGATCTCCACCATCGCCTTGGCGATGATCGGCCGGGCGAAGGAAGTGCCGAGCAGATATTTGCCCTCATAGACGGCGCCCGCTTTCAGCACCGGCCAGACATAATCCTCGACAAACTCTTTCCTGACATCCATGACATAAACCTTGCTGGCCCCGGACTTGAGAGCCTTCTCCCGCACCGGATCGATCTCGGCGCCCTGGCCGACGTCGGCGCACATAGCGATAACCTCGCAGCCGTCGTAATTTTCCTTCAGCCAGGGGATGATAACCGACGTGTCCAGGCCGCCCGAATAGGCAAGAACCACTTTTTTGATACCGCTCATACATACTCCTCCTTGGAAGCTTCAAATTATTCCACGGCTTTGTTTCAGCCGCGCTTTATCATAAACCGGTCGCTGTCCTTCTCGAAACCGAACTTCTCGTACAGCCCGTGGGCGTCCCGCGTGGCCAGGATGCCCCGCATGCCCTGCAGTTCTTCCGTTTCGGTTAAATATTTCATCAGTATTCTGGCCAACCCTCTGCCGCGATGGGCCTCGTCGATGACGACGTCGGACACCCAATAAATGGTCGCGTAATCGGTCACGGCGCGGGCGAACCCGACCTGGTAGCCGTCCTTGTATATCCCGAAACAGAGGGAATTATCAATGGATGTTTGTATCCTGTCCTTGCTGCGGTCGTTGGCCCAATAGGTCCGGGACAGCAGTTCGCCTATGCGGTCTAGTTGCAGCAGCCGCTTGTCGCGGCTGAATAAATACCCTTCGCGTTCGAGCGCCATACGGCAGCCTCCGTCCCGGCCTAGCTGCCCATCAGCAGGGCCATGATCGCCTTCTGCACATGCAGCCTGTTCTCGGCCTCGTCAAACACCGCCGACTGGGGCCCCTCCAGCACCGCCTCGGTGATCTCCTCGCCGCGGTGGGCGGGCAGGCAGTGCAGCACGATGGCGTCGGGTTTGGCGAGCTTGAGCAGCGCCTCGTTGATCTGATAACCGGCGAAGGCGCGCTGCCTGACGGCCTGCTCGTCTTCCTTGCCCATGCTGGCCCACACGTCGGTGTACAGCACGTCGGCCCCCACAGCCGCATCCTTGGGATCGGTAACCAGCGTCACTTCGCTGCCGTGCCCGGCGGCGACAGCCTTGGCCTCCAGCACAACCTGGGGGCTGGGCGCGTACGCCGGCGGGGTGGCCACCGCAATGTCCATTCCCACCTTGGCGCAGGTATGGAGAAGGGCGTTGACCATGTTATTGCCATCGCCGACATAGGCCATCTTAAGACCCTTGGCCTTCCCCTTGCGCTCGATGACCGTGAAAACGTCGGTCAGAGCCTGGCAAGGGTGGAGATAGTCGGTCAGGCCGTTGATCACCGGGATGTCCGCGTAACGGGCCAGCTCCTCCACCTCGGCGTGCGAGAATGTGCGGATCATGATGCCGTCCAGATAGCGCGACAGCACCCTGGCCGTATCCTTCACAGGCTCGCCGCGGCCGATCTGCAGGTCGTTGGCGCTCAGGAAGAGCGCCGTCCCGCCCAGCTGCCACATGCCAGCCTCGAACGAAACGCGGGTCCTGGTCGACGCCTTCTGAAAAATCATCCCCAGCGTCTTGCCCTTCAGCATGTGGTGGGCCTCGCCCTTCTTCTGCTTGGCCTTGAGCTGCCGGGCCAGATCGAAGATCCGGTAAACCTCGTCGACCGACAGGTCGTTGACAGATAACAGGTCTTTTCCTCTCATTCCCCTAACCCCCAATAACTAGAAAAAAATCAAAACCCTTTAGCGGAAGGTTGCCGAAAAAATCACGCTTTTCCAGGCAACCTTCAGCTATTAGGTACATGGCCTTACTTATCGGCCGCAAACACCTTATCTAAAATAGCGATCATCTCGTCAACATGCGCCTTTGTGATATTCAGCGGCGGCACGAACCTGAGCACGTTGCCGGCGGTGCAGTTGATCAGCGCCCCGGCCGCCATGCAGGCGTCTACAAGGTCCTTGCCCGGCTTGGTCAGCGGCATGCCGATTATCAGCCCCTGGCCGCGCACGCCGGTGATCAGCGCCGGATACTTAGCCTTGAGGCCATTCAGCGCCTCCATCATATAGCTACCCATTTTCGCGGCGTTGCCCGGCAAATCCTCCTCGACGAGGACGGAAAGCGTGGCATTCGCGGCCGCGCAGGCCAGCGGATTGCCGCCGAATGTCGTGCCGTGGTCGCCGGGGCCGAAAGCCTTTAAAACCGCGTCGCTGGCGAGGATGGCGCCGATCGGCACCCCGCCGCCCAGCCCTTTGGCGAGGGTCATGATATCCGGCTTAACGCCGGTGTGCTGCCAGGCCAGCAGTTTGCCCGTCCGGCCCATGCCGCTCTGGATCTCGTCGAGGATGAGCAGCGCCCCGTGTTTTTCGCACAGCTCCTTGGCCCCTTTCAGGTATCCGGGGTCGGGGATGTGGACCCCGCCCTCGCCCTGGACGGGCTCGAGCATGACTGCGCACGTCTTGGCCGACACCGCCTTCTTAAGCGCCTCAAGGTCGCCGAACGGCACATAGGAGAAGCCTCCCGGCAGCGGCTCATAGCCCTTCTGGTACTTGGGCTGGCCGGTTGCGGTCAGCGTGGCCAGCGTCCGGCCGTGGAAGGAATGCTCGGCCGTGATGATCTCCACCTTGTCGGCGGCGATCGTCTTGCCGTATTTGCGGGCGAGCTTGATCGCCCCCTCGTTGGCCTCGGCGCCGCTGTTGCAGACGAACGCCCGGTCCATGCCGGTCAGTTCCACCAGCGTCTTGGCGAGCTTGGTCTGCTCGGCGGTGTAGTAGAGGTTGGAGACGTGGATGAGCTTGGCGGCCTGGGCGGATATCGCCGCCACCAGCTTGGGGTGGGCGTGGCCGAGGATGTTGACGGCGATGCCGCCGAGGAAATCGAGATACTTCTTGCCCTCGATGTCGTACACATACGGTCCCTCGCCGCGCTCCAGTACCACCTGGTAGCGGGCGAACACCGGCCAATAGTATTTGTTCTCCGTGGCTATAACCTCTTTAGCACTCGTCAATTTCTCCCTCTCCCTTCACAACCTCGGTTCCGATACCGGTGTCGGTAAAAATCTCCAGCAGCAGCGAATGCGACTGCCGCCCGTCGATGATATGGGCCTTGTCGGCGCCGCCCGACAGGGCTCTGATGCACGCCTCCACCTTGGGAATCATGCCGCCGTCGATGCTGCCCTCGCGGATCATCTTCTTGGCGTCGGCAAAACTCAGGGTCGAGACGAAGCTGCTCTTGTCGTGGTAGTCGCGGTAGATGCCCTCGACATCGGTCAGCAGGATGAGCTTCTCCGCCCGCAGCGCCCCGGCGATCTCGCCGGCCACATAGTCGGCGTTGATATTGTAGCTCTCGCCGGCCGTCCCTGCGCCGACCGGGGCGATGACCGGGATATAATCGTTGTTTAAGAGCGTCCAGAGGATATCGGGCTTGACCTCGGCCACGTCGCCGACGAAGCCGATATCCACCTCGCGCGCCTTACCCTCCTCGTAAACTGTGGCCAGGTGCTTGCGAGCCTTGATCAGGCCGGCGTCCTTGCCGTTGAGGCCGACCGCGCGCGCCCCGTGAGTATTGAGCATCGCGACAAGCTCGGTGTTGATCTTGCCGGCCAGCACCATCTCGGCCGCCGCCATCGTCTCCTCGTCCGTCACCCGCAGGCCGCTGACAAAGCTCGACTGTTTGCCCATCTGCTTGAGGAGGGCGGTGATCTCAGGCCCGCCGCCGTGAACGACCACCGGTTTCAGTCCGATGTACTTCATCAGCGCGATATCCTGGATGACGCTGTTCTTCAGGTCGGCGTTCAGCATCGCGTTGCCGCCGTATTTTATCACGAACGTCTTGCCGGTGAACTTCTGGATATAGGGGAGAATCTCCACCAGTACGCCCGCTTTTTCCACCGTGGTCATCATGGCGCTTGCCTCCCGTCAGGTGCTGTAGTCGGCGTTGATTTTAACGTATTCGTAGGAGAAATCGCACGTCCACACGGTGGCGGCTGCGTCCCCCGCCCCCAGCTCGATCTCCACGGCGATATCCTTATCGGCCATCACCTTCTGGAGCGCCTTGGCGTCGGCGACGGCGTTCATGCCGTTTTTCGCGACAACGATGCCGCCGAGGGTCAGCGTCGCCTTGGCAGGCTCCACCTTCGCGCCCGAGTAACCCACCGCGCACAGGATGCGGCCCCAGTTGGGGTCCTGGCCGAAGAACGCCGTCTTCACGAGCGGCGAATGCGCCACCGTCATGGCCGCCGTCTTGGCGTCGGCGTAACTGGCCGCCCCCTTGACGGTGATCGCGAGGAACTTGGTCGCCCCCTCGCCATCGCGCACCACCAGCTGGGCGAGGTCGGTGCACACCGCCGTCAGGGCGGTCACGAACTCGCCGTACGCCGGGTCGGCGGCCGACTCGATGGGCTTGTTGCCTGCCTGGCCGTTCGCCAGCACGCACAGCGTATCGTTGGTGCTCATATCGCCGTCGACGGTGATCGAGTTGAACGACACATCCACCGCCGCCGCCAGCGCCTGCTTAAGCGCCGCGGGGGAGATGGCCGCGTCGGTGGTCACGAAGCTCAGCAGCGTGGCCAGGTTGGGACGGATCATCCCAGCCCCCTTGGCAATGCCCGCCACCCTGGCGATAGCGCCGCCGAGCGAAAACTCGTACGCCGCAACCTTGGGGAAAGTGTCGGTCGTCATGATGCCCTGGAGCGCCTTCTCGTGGTTGGCTTCGGAAAGCTCGGCCACCGCCCGCTTGATGCCGTCGGCCACCTTGGCCATCGGCAGATTGACGCCGATGATGCCGGTCGAGGCCACAAACACGTCGTCGTCGGCCAACCCCAGCAGCGAAGCGGTCAGATGGCCCATCGCCTTCGCGTCCTCCATGCCCTGATCGCCGGTGCAGGAATTGGCGCAGCCCGAGTTGACGACAACCGCCTGAGCCGTGCCCTTGGCCGCCACCTTGCGGGAAATGTGCACCCCTGCGGCCGCGAACGCGTTGGTGGTGAACAGCGCGGCCGCCGAGCACGGCGTCGGGCTGTAGATGACCGTCACGTCCTCCTTGCCGCTTTTCTTGATGCCGGACTTGACGCCGGCCGCCTTGAAGCCCTTCGGGGCGGTGATGCCCCCCTTTATCGCTGTCAGCATACTATCCATCCTCCGTATCTATCATGGATATAACGGCGCCTGGGTAAGCGCGGTGCGCTCGTCCAGCCCGAACATTACGTTGAGATTCTGCACCGCCTGGCCGGCCGCCCCCTTGACGAGGTTGTCGATCGCCGCGACGGTCACCACCCGGCCGGTGCGGCTGTCGATATGCCAGCCGAGATCGCAGAAATTGCTGCCGCGCGTCTCCTTGGTCGCCGGGTAGGCGCCGCGGCCGCGCAGGCGGATGAAGAACTCGTCGCCGTACATGGCGGTGTAGGCTTCGTCGACCGCCTCGGCCGTCACGCCGCCCTTAAGAGTGGCGTAGCAGGTGCTGAGGATGCCTCTGGCCATCGGCATGAGGTGAGGGGTGAAGGAAATGATAATCTCCTCTCCCGCGACGTCGCTCAGAGCCTGCTCGATCTCCGGCGTGTGCCGGTGGCCGGCGATCCCGTAAGCCCGCACATTCTCGTACGCCTCGCTGAGGTGGTAATTGAGGCCCAGGCCCCGCCCGGCTCCCGATATGCCCGACTTGGCGTCGACCACGATGCTGGCCGGGTCGATGAGGCCATGCTTTAAGAGCGGGGCGACCGCCAGGATGCTGGCCGTCGTGTAGCACCCTGGGTTGCCGACGATAGTGGCGGCGCGGACCTTGTCGCGATAAAGCTCGGTCAGGCCGTAAGCCGCGCCAGCGTCTGGGTGGGTGTGGGCGACCTTGTACCATTTCTCGTACACCGCCGGATCGCGGAAGCGGTAGTCGGCGCCCATGTCGATAACCTTGGCGCCTTTGGCGACGATTTTTTTGCCGGCCTCCATGGCGTGGCCGTGGGGCAGGGCGATGAAAACGACATCGCTGGCGGCGGCGATTTCTTCCAGTTCTTTCACGCTCGCTAGTTTTTTTCGGTAAAATCGGGTAAAATGTGGATATATATTGTCAATGTACTCGCCTGTCTGGCTCTCCGACGTGATGCTGATCATTTCGACCGCCGGGTGGCCGGCCAGGATGCGCAGTAGCTCCTCGCCGGTATAGCCGGTAGCGCCGATGATGCTGACTTTCATGGCCCCGACCTCCTTGTTGCCAAAAATAATATAAATAGCTTTTAAATAATTATACGTTACGATGTATAAAAATGCAATATGATTTTGCCAAGATTTTCTGGGAGGATTACGACGCCTATGCTTGATAACCTAACGCTGCTGGTCGAAGATTACGGCTACCTGGCCGTATTCGTCGGGATGTTTTTCGAGGGGCTGTGCATCCCCGTACCCAGCGAAATCGTCATGGGCTTCGCCGGCTTCATGGTCTATCAGGGCAAATTCTCCCTCACCGGCGCCATCCTGAGCGGCTGGCTGGGCAGCTTCGCCGGCTCGTGCACCATCTACTACATCGCCCGCAAGGGCGGACGCCAGTTCCTGTACCGCTACTGCCACCTCGTGCGCCTTTCGCCCGCCCACCTCGACGTCATCGGCGAATGGTTCCACCGCTTCGGCCCGCCCCTCATCATCCCCTGGCGCCAGATCCCCGTCCTGCGCACCAAAATCAGCATCGCCGCCGGCCTCCTCGACCTGAGGCCCCTGGTGTTCGTGCTCAACACCGCCGTCGGCATCGCCGTCTGGTGCACGCTGGCCGTCTCGCTCGGCTACTATTTCGGCCAGAACTGGATGCTGTTCGTCGATTTCTTCTCCCGCCTCGGCACCTTCGTCATCGTCGCCATCGCCGTAGCCGCCGTAGCCGGCGCCGTCGCTCTCCTCCTCTACCTCCGCCGGCGGCGGAAAACAAAGCAGGAGGGCCGTTAACCCTACACCCGCCGGAACCGCAATCGCATCCCCGCCTATCAAAAGCCTGCCGCCCGAACCATGCCACATGGTCAGGACCGCAGGTTTTTTTCGTCCGCTTTATCGCCGGGCGGCAGGCAGGATGCGATAAAATCGACAAACGCTCTCGCAGCTTTGGGCAGATATCTTTCCCTATTCCAGGCCAGGCTTATTTCGCTCCTCAGCGGCTCAGCCAGCGGCCGGCTCACGATGCCGGGGTGTCTGCGAACCACGGCGTCCAGGAGGAAAGAAATGCCCACCCCCTGCCCGACCAGGCCCAGAATCGTCTCGATCTGACTGGAGGAAAATACGATGCGGGGAGTGAACTGGTGCCGCTGGCATTCCTCAATGATAACCCGCCGGTTGTACGTATCCTCCTTCAGCAGAATGAAAGATTCGTCCCGCAGCTCCCGGAAGGGCACGCACGTCAAGCCTTCCATAGGATGGGCGGGGGGCAGGCAGACAAGCATCTGCGCCGCCGCGATGAACGCCGTTTCCAGCTTGGGGGAATAATCCATCATCGTCACGATACCGACATCGAGTTCCCCCCGCTCGAGGTGACCGCGGATCGCCAACGAACCTTTCTCGGTCACCGACAACTCCAGCCACGGATACGCTTTCTGGAACTCAGCAAAAATATAGGGGAAAATAAAAGCCCCTACCATCGGGGGAATGCCTATTTTTATCTTTCCCTTCTTCAGCAACCGGTAATCATCCATCTCCCTGACGGAATCCCCCACCCGGTCCATAATACCGTCGACATGCCGCGCAAAGGCCCGCCCCTCCGCCGTCAGGGAAAAATGCTTCTGGCTGCGGTCGAACAATATCACCCCAAGCTCTTCCTCAAGCTTGCGGATTGCCACCGTCACGGACGGCTGAGCCACCCGCAGGTAGTTAGCCGCCTGGGTGACGCTGCTCAAACGGCTGACCATCTGAAAGTACTCCAGTTGTCGCAACTCCATCACCGACTCACCCCGGTTATAATAGTTAAAAACTATTATAACATAGATATTCGATATTTTAAATTTATGATCAACCTGAGCTATAATACAAGCGAATGTTATCATTTAACGCCGAAGAGGAGTGTCATTCATGGACAAAGGAACCGCCCCCGTATCCGCGCCCGGTGCAAGCCCCCGGCAGGCAATTACCCCCCTTGCCGTCACCGGTCTCGCCGCCAGAAAGTACTCGCTGGCCCTGAAAGAAGCGCAAGCCCTGCTCACCGTCGACCCGCCCGGTCTACACGACCAGCTTAACTGCGGCAAACTCGGCAAACTGATCGCCTATTTCCGCCGAGGACTGCCCGGCTTGCTGCTGATCGCCTGCTACGGCGAATGTGCCTTCCTCCATTGACCTTGCATGCCAGAAAGGCCTGAGCCCCGCAACTACGCTGCAGGGCTCAGGCTGGCGGCATCTTAGCGGACCTTAAAAACCGATATCCCCTACCACCGCGATACCGCTCCCGCACCGGGGGCACTTTTTATCGGCCGCCAGCCGGCTCTCCCGCCGCAGCCGGTCGATCACGACCAGATCGCAGTCCGGACAGTGAGTGTTGACCCCCTCGGCGCCGACATTGCCGACATACACATAGCGCAAATGGCGGCGGGCCGTCTCGTACGCCCTCTCAAGCGTCGCGATCGGCGTCGGCGGCATGGCCAGCTTGTAGTTGGGAAAGTAGCGCGAGAAATGGAGGGGGATATCCCTGCTTATGCCCGCCAGCCACGCCGCCAGAGCCTCCAGCTCGGTCGCGTCGTCATTGAGCCCCGGCACCACCAGGCAAGTCACCTCCACATGGGCGGCCGCAGCCGCCAGCTCCACCGTCCGTTTGACCTCGGCCAGGCGGCCGGCGCACACCTCGCGGTAAAACCGCTCGTTAAAAGCCTTCACATCGATGTTCAGCGCGTCGACATACGGCAGCAACCCGGCGAGCGGCGCGGGATTTATGAACCCGTTGGTTACGAGCACATTCTTGAGGCCCTGGCTGCGCGCCAGCTTCGCCGTATCGAGCACGAACTCGTACCACACGCTAGGCTCGGAATACGTGTAAGCGATGCCGATATTACGCTGCCCAGCCCCCGCCGCCGTCGCCACCGCCTTCTCCGGCGTCATCGCCACCGTATCCGGCTCCTCCTGGGCAATCTGCCAGTTCTGGCAGAAGCGGCAGGCAAAATTGCAGCCCCATGTGCCGACGGAAAAAATATAGCTGCCCGGATAAAAATGATAGAGCGGCTTTTTCTCGATCGGGTCGAGGGCATAAGAAGAACACGCGGCATAGTTGGCGGCCAAAAGCTTCCCGCCCACATTGCGCCGCGCCCGGCAGAACCCCGTCAGCCCCTCGCCGATCACGCATTCCTTCGGGCAGAGGCGGCAGATTACGCCGCGCTCGTGCGGCTCATAAAAAAGCGCCTCGCGCACGGCTGTCACTCCTTGCCGTACCTTGTCACCGAAAAGCGGTACAGCTCGATCTCCTCGCCGGCCGCTATCCCCGCCTTCTGCATCGCGATACCCACCTGCTCCTCCACCGTATCGACCCCCGTGAGGTCGGGGAGCAGCAGACCCGACCGTCGCCCGTGGCGAACGATAACGCCGTACTTCTTCGGGTCGAGGTCGGCCAGCCCGTCCACCCGCTCAGGCGCGGACAATATATCCACCGAAATATCCAGTTCAGGCAGCTCGTCGGCCTCCACCGGCCAGAAGCGGGGATCCTGGGTGCCCGCGCTCACCGCGTTATGGATGATCTCGGCGGCGATATCCGGCTGGGTGGGGCCGAAAGTGCCGATACAACCGCGCAGCTCGCCGCGCTTCTTAAGCGAAACGAACACCCCCGCCCGAGCCTTAAGCTCGTCCGGCAGCCCCGCCGGCGTCGGGAGATACTCATGCGCGGCGAGGTAATGCGTCAGACTCTGCCGCGCCAGCGCGACCGGCGCGCTTTCACTGCCCATCGCGCTTCCCCTCCTCCACCGCGAACAGCGCCACCGCATAGCCCACACCGAACGGGCCCTCATACGACAGCACCCTGCTGCGCGCCTCCAGTCCGCCCAGCACCCCCATCAGGAAATAGATAGGCCGCAGACCGCATTCGCCGGCCTCCTCAATCAGCCCTTCGTCCATACTGAGCAGCGCCTTCACATCCAGGTCGCCGACCGCCGCGACCACCCGGCGGTCGAACTCCGCCCCCTTGGGGCTGAAGCCTGCCGGCGCGTCGGGGGTAAGGCGGTGGGACAGATCGCCGGAAGCGATCACCGCCACCCGCTTGTCCATCATGCCGACAGCCGCCTGCACCGCCTTGCCGAAAGTATACATCTCCTCGTACGGGAGCATGCCCATGGCGATATGGACCAACTGCCCCCGGAAGCCGGCCTTGTGAAGATAATATAGCGGTATGAGAGCGCCATGGTCAAGCTGCAGCGACAAGCGGTACGTCTTGGCAACGTCGTCGGTCAGCTCGATCACATTGATGCCCAGGCGCTCCGCCTTGCGGAGGATATGGCGCACCAGCAGCCCGTCCGTCTCGAACCCGAGCGTCACCTCAGGCACCCCGAAACTGGCCAGGTTCCCCTTGAGGCGGGGATGGACGCTGACGCTGACCGCGTCCCCGAACACCGCGCCGTGGGGCGTAATCAGGATGACGGTCTGCGGATTCTTCGCAGCCAGTGCTGCGGCCGCCGCCCGGGCCGCCTCCACCGTTGCCCTGATCTTCGCCAGCTCGGTCCCGCCCACTTCCGGCACCATAATCGGCGGGTGGGGCATGAGGGCGCAACCGACCAGATTCTTCACGCTACCACTCCTTTCGCTGTCTTATCTTGCCACATTATGGCTGAAATGATACGCCAGCGCCCTGGCAATCTGTCCGACCAAATTCTCCTGATAAGCGGCGTCGGCCAGCAGAGCCGCCTCGCGGGGATTGCTCAAAAAGCCCGTTTCCACCAGCACACCGGGAATGTTGGTATCCTTCAACACCAAAATATCCGAATCCTCCTTGGCCTGGCGTTTATTCCCAGGGGGAAAATCCTTCAGCGCCCGCTGCATCGTTTCCGCCAGCAGCTTATTCTCCGCCCTGCCCGGACAGTAATAAACCTCGGCCCCCGACCAGCGTCCGCCGCGGATGGCATTTGTATGGATGCTTACAAAGGCTGCCGCCCCCGAAGCGTTGATAATCTCCACCCGTCTGGTCAGGTCGTTGCGCTTGCCGCCCTTGCCGCGGGTATAGTAATCGATATCCGCCTCGCGGGTCAGCACCACCGTCGCTCCGCTCTGGCGGAGCTTCTCCGCCAGCCGCAGGGAAATGGCCAGAGTAAGCTCCTTCTCCAGCAGGCCGAAGTACTTGGCGCCACTGTCCACGCCGCCGTGGCCGGGGTCGACCGTCACCACCCGCCCCGCCAGCGCGGCCAGATCGGCGTCGGCGATATCGTCGGGGCTGGGGATGTTTGCCGCCAGCAGATTTAACGCCACCGCCGCCACCACCCCGATAACCGCCGCCACCCCCAGACTGCGCCGCCTCAGGCTCACCAGCCACATCCCCATCCCCGCCTTTCCCTACGAAAATATGCCAGCGCCCCGGCCGTTATGTCGCAGGGGAGGTGGGAAGTATAGCCAAAAAGGGACAAGTCCGCTACAATATAACTATGGCGGCCGTTGATAACCCCCCATCTGCGGCGTTGCTCCTCGGCTGCCATCCTCAGCGTACGTTCGTGTACGCTTCCGGTGTCAGCCTCCGGTGCGCCTTGCATCTGGAGGGTCCTGAACGGCCGCAGCCCTGAAAACCGCCTTAACCATCCTGTATCTTATATCACCCCTTTGGGGAGGATTTTATGCGCAACGGCAAACTCTGGCTATTCCTCATAATCGTCTTCGTCGCCGCCTTCGCCTGGGCGGGGGGCGGCGGCCTCCTGCCCCAGTTCGCCGCGCCCAAAATGCCGGTCGTCAAAGCCGACGCCGACAGCGCCTGGACGCGGGTCTACCGCGTCTTCGCCCTCAAAAGCGCCGTGGCCGCCACCATCGACCGCAAAAACTACATCCCCCTCAAAGACATCCCCCTTACCATGCAACAGGCCATCATCGCCGTCGAAGACCACCGCTTCTACCGCCATATCGGCCTCGACATCGAGGGCATCCTGCGGGCCGCCCTCGTCAACCTCCAGCGCGGCGCCATCGAAGAAGGGGCCAGCACCATCACCCAGCAGCTGATCAAAAACCTCTTCCTGACCACCGAGCAAACCTGGGGCCGGAAATTCGAAGAGGTCGTCCTGGCCCTGGACATGGAACTGCGCTACTCAAAGGAAGAAATCCTCGAAATCTATCTCAACAGCATCTACTACGGCTCGGGCGCCAAGGGCATCGGCCAGGCGAGCAAAATCTACTTCGCCAAAAAACCGGCCGGACTTACCCTGGCCGAAAGCGCCCTCCTCGCCGGGCTGCCCAACGCCCCGTCGCTCTATTCCCCCTACGTCGACCTGGAGGCCGCCAGACAGCGCCAGGCGGTCGTCCTAAGCGCCATGGCCCGCCACAACTACATCGGCCCCACGACAGCCCAGGAGGCCAGACAGGCGCCGCTCAGGCTGGCAAAATAAACCGACCCGGCTTGACCGGGTCGTTCAGGTTGCCGATAAACCCCCATCTGCTTCGTTGCTCATCGGCTGCCATCCTCAGCGTACGTTCGTGTACGCGCGATGCTGTTAAACCGTTCCTGTGCAAACAACGCGTCTAAACGTTGTCGCGGAGGAAACGGTGGTGTCAGCCTCCGGTGCGCCTTGCATCTGGGGCTTTCTTGGCAACCTGGAGACCAAAAATAAAACGACCCGGTTTGACCGGGTCGTTTTTTACATCCCTTACTTCTGGAACAGGTTGTCGCGGAAATCCCAGCTCTTGGTGTCGGTCGGGTCGACCGTATTGCGTTTGAGCGTACGCTCGACGACGATCTCGGAGATGTAGGTGTCGCCGCTGATCATCTTCGGATCCTTGATAAACGTGCCCTCGCCCTTGATGTTGAAGGAAACCAGCGTAAACATCCCGGGCATGGATTTCGGCTCCTTGGCGATCATTACGCCCAGCGTCACCGGCGATTTCTCGTCAAGGAAGTTTTTGGTGAGCTTCTCTTTGGTGGTAAAAACCTTTGCCTCCGCGGAGGTCACCAGTGCGTAAACCTCGGGGAAATAAGCTTTCAGCTCCTTGACCTGGATGGCCCAGTCGGGAGTGAAGCGCTGGGCCCGCACGTACGGGTCCTTATTGCCCTTCTTTTCCGCATACATCACATCCAGCTGTACCTTCACGTCCTTGGCCATGTAATAGTAAATATAAGTTTCGGCCAACTCCTTGTTGCCCGCTTCCCAATCGGCCCTGGTCCATATCCGGCCCTTATCGTCGAGCACCATCCGGTACTCCCCGTACTTCTTGGTAACGTCCGACAGTTTGTCATCAAGGCTTGCGAAAGCCGTTTGGGCAATCAGCAAGCAGGAAATCAGCACAAGCACCGTGACCGTCTTTTTCATGGCAAAACCCCCAGCTTGTAATATCTTCTAAGTTAATTACACCTCTCTGCCCTTTTCTCCTGCCGTAGCCAAAAATATCGGCGGAATCGACAAAAGAAAGCCCGGACACAAGTCCGGGCTTTCTTGCCATTAACGTTTGGAGAACTGGGAAGCCTTGCGGGCCTTTTTGAGGCCGTACTTGCGGCGTTCCTTCTCACGCGGGTCGCGGGTGAGGAGGCCTGCTTTCTTGAGGGCCGGGCGATATTCGCCGTCCACCCTGAGAAGCGCGCGGGCGATGCCGTGACGGACAGCGCCTGCCTGGCCGGTAGGGCCGCCGCCCTCGACCTTGGCGATTACGTCGTACTTGCCGAGAACATCGGCGACGTTCAGCGGCTGTTTGACGATCAGCTCGAGGGTCTTGAGACCGAAATATTGATCCAGCGGACGGCCGTTGACGACGATATTGCCTTCGCCCGCCACCAGGCGGACCCTGGCGATCGAAGTCTTCCTGCGGCCGGTGCCGTAATAGTTGACTATTGCCATTCCAATCTTCCTCCTTCCGGCGACTATCTCACGTTGAGTTCGAGGGCTTCGGGCATCTGCGCCTCATGCGGGTGGCTCGGCCCGCGGTATACCTTGAGCTTGCGGTACATCTGACGGCCCAGCCGGTTCTTCGGCAACATCCCTTTGATAGCCATCTCGACAACCCTCTCCGGTCGCTCGGCCAGCATCTTGCCGGCGGTGGTGAAGGTCGTGCCGCCCGGATACCCGGAGTGGCGGAAATAGGTCTTCTGCACCAGCTTGTTGCCGGTGAGGTGGATTTTGGCGGCGTTGACGACAATTACATGGTCGCCGGTATCCATATGGGGGGTATAGGTCGGCTTGTGTTTGCCACGCAAAAGCTTGGCTACTTCGGCCGCCAGACGGCCGAGCGTTTTGCCTTCAGCGTCTATGACATACCACTTGCGTTCTATAGTGGCAGGGCTAGCCATAAATGACTTCATACTTTCCCTCCTTAAAGCAGCGATGAAACAACATCCGTATCCTTTTCAGCCACGAACTTCCGGGGCAGGAAATCACGGCATATAAGGCCACGAAAATATTGTATTAGAAAGGGTTGTCAATGTCAAGGTCTATTCCTTGGCATTCAGCAATTTTTTAGGGGCGACCGGTTAAAAAGTCCATCTGCGGCGTTGCTCCTCAGAGCGCTTGCTTGCGTACATCCGAGTACGCGGCGCGGCGCGCTCTTCCGGTGCGCCTTGCATCTGGAGCCTTTTTCCTCGGTCGCTGCTCTTATCGAAAAGTCTTAATACAGCACCTCTTGTAAGTATAACCCCTGCGGCGGGGCTGTTATACCGGCTTTGTTTCTGTCCCGTGAAGCGAGAATGGCCGCGAAATCGTCCTCGCTTATCCGGCCCAGGCCGACATCGACCAGCGTCCCCACAAGATTACGCACCATGTGGTACAAAAACCCGGTCCCCCAGAAGGAGAACTCGGTCAGCGGCCCGTCCCGCCGGCAGGACGCGGCCAATATGGTGCGCACCGGGCTCCCTGGCGCCCCGCCCGCCGCCCGGAAAGCCGAAAAATCGTGTTCGCCCACCGTCCGCTGAGCGGCGGCGTGCATCGCGGCGGCGTCCGGTTCGTCGGCGAGATGCCAGGCGTAATTGCGCAGGAAAGGATCGGGCACGGCGCCGCTATGCAGGCGATAAACATAAATCTTACTCACTGCGGCGAAGCGCGCGTGGAAAGAAGCCGCCACCTCCTCCGCCGCCGTAACCACGATGGCATCGGGCAGCACGCTCCGCGCCGCCTGCGCCACCCTGGCGGTCGGGATAGAGCCGGTCGTCCTGAGGCTCACCACCTGGCCATAGGCGTGAACGCCCGCATCCGTACGCCCCGCGCCGGCGACCTTCACCGGGTGGCCGAAAATCTTCGCCAGCCGCTCCTCCAGCACCTGCTGCACGGTAAGAGCGTTTGCCTGGCGCTGAAAACCGTGGAAAGCTGTGCCATCGTAAGCAACCGTCAGCTTAAGAGTACGTTCCATCGCAGCGCCCCCAGCAGCGCCAGCAGAGCGAGCACGACGGCAAAAGCCACGCCGTCGCGCGCCGCGAGGCGCAATTCCTTCATGCGGGTGCGGTTCTCGCCGCCCCGGTAGCAGCGGGCTTCCATCGCCACCGCCAGCTCGTCGGCGCGGCGAAACGCGCTGATAAAAAGCGGCACTAGGAGCGGCACCATATTCTTGGCCCGCTTCACGATATTGCCGCGGGCGAAATCGGCGCCGCGGGCCATCTGAGCCTTCATGATGCGGTCGGTCTCTTCAAGCAGCGTTGGGATAAAACGCAGCGCGATTGTCATCATCATCGCCAGCTCGTGGGCCGGCAACCCGAAGCGTCGGAAAGGGTTGAGCAACCGCTCGATGCCGTCGGTCAACACGATCGGCGACGTCGTGAATGTCAGCAGCGAACTCATGACAATCAGAAACACCAGGCGGGCCGCCATCAGCGCCCCCTGCCGCAGCCCCTCCAGCGTCGCCGTCAGCGGTCCCAGCTTATAGATTACCGTGCCGGGTGTAGAGAAAACATGAATAAGTACCGTGATGAGGATAATTAGCCACAGCGGCCGGATGGAGCGCGCCACCATAAGGACAGGCACGCCCGACAGAAATACGGCCAGCGCGGCGAACGCGGTCACCAGCCCGTAGGCGGCGTAGCTCTCGGCAAGAAATATCGCGGCAACGAACAGGACGGTCCCCACCAGCTTGGTGCGCGGGTCGAGGCGGTGCAGGAAAGACGAGCCGGGAAAATATTGACCAAGTGTGATATCGGTCAGCATGCGCCCCGCCTCCTTACAGCGGCCGCGATCGCCGCCGCGGCCTCCTCCACGGTCAGCGCGGCCGCGTCCACATCGAGCCCCCGGCGCGCCAGCCGCTCCATCAGCGCCGTCACCCCTGGCACATCCACGCCCGCCGCCTTAAGCTCGCCGCCGTGGCGGAAAATCTCCCGCGGCGGGCCATCGAGACTGATCGCCCCGTCGTGCATCACCACCAGGCGCTTCACCAGCCGGGCCACTTCCTCCATATTGTGAGAAATCAGCACGACCGTCACGCCGGTCGTTTCGTGCAGCCTTACCACCTCGGCAAAAATCTCGTCGCGGCCGCGGGGATCGAGGCCGGCCGAAGGCTCGTCCAGGATAAGATACGCCGGCTGGAGGGCCACCACGCCGGCGATCGCCACCCGCCGCATCTGCCCGCCGCTAAGACGGAACGGCGACCGCCTGGCGAACGCCGCAAAATCGAGGCCGACAAAATCCAGCGCCAGGCGCACCCGCTCCTCCACCTCGTCGGCAGCGAGCCCAAGATTGCGCGGCCCGAAAGCCACGTCGTCGAACACCGTCTCCTCAAACAGCTGGTGCTCGGGGTACTGGAAGACCATCCCCACCTTGCGGCGGGCCAGCCTGGCCGCGTCCCCCTTGGCGGCGAGATTTACGCCGTCCACCTCGACAACGCCCCTCGTAGGCTTGAGCAGACCGTTCATATGCTGCACCAGCGTCGACTTCCCCGAACCGGTGTGGCCGATAACGCCGATAAACTCGCCCGCCGCGACGGTAAGATTGATATCCTTCAGCGCCGTCCGCTCGTACGGCGTACCCGGCATATAAACATAGCTGACATCTTTCAGCACTATCGGCATAGCGCCACCGCCAATTCCTCGTCGGTGATAATCCCGGCCGGCACCTCGAGCCCGGCCGCCCGCAGGCGCGCAGCCACATCCGCCGCCAGCGGCGCGTCCAAGCCAAAAGCCTTAAGCTCCGCCACCCGGCTAAAAACCTCCGCCGGCCGCCCGGTCAGCGCCACCTTGCCGCCGTCGAGCACCACGACCCGGTCGGCCGCCACCGCCTCTTCCATAAAATGCGTTATATACACGACCGTAATCCCCTCCGCCTTGTTCAGGCGGACAACGGTCGCCAAAACCTCGCCGCGGCCCTGCGGATCGAGCATCGCCGTCGGCTCGTCCAGCACCAGGCACTTCGGCCGCATCGCCAGCACACCGGCGATCGCCACCCGCTGCTTCTGCCCGCCGGACAGCAAATGCGGACCATGGTAGCGGTAATCCTCCATCCCTACAAGCGCCAGAGCCTCGGTAACCCTGGCCGCGATCTCGGGCGGCGCCACCCCCAGGTTCTCAGGCCCGAAAGCGACATCCTCCTCCACCACCGCCGCCACAATCTGGTTGTCGGGATTCTGGAAGACCATGCCCACCTTCTGGCGGATCGGCCACATATTCTCCGCTACCGTAGTGCTCAGCCCCTCCACCAGGCACTCGCCGCCGGTGGGCGCGAGCAGGGCGTTGAAATGCTTGGCCAGCGTCGACTTGCCCGAGCCGTTCGCGCCGATGATCGCCACGAACTCGCCCGCGCCGACGGACAGGCTGATATCCTCAAGCGCCACCACCTCGGTCCCGTCGGGGCCGGGGTAACTATGGCGCAGCTTTATCGTTCTAATCATTTCCCCCATTAGCTTCTCCTTAATAAAGTGGATTCGGCATAAATAGCGGCTATCAAGCCGAATCGGCAAAAGCAGGGCTTGTATGAACAGGCAGATAAGGGCGGCCAAAGGCCGCCCCGTGTGTAACCCGCTGAAACTTATAAACGAAAACCAGGCGACCGCGAAAACACGCCACTGTCACCTGGGTCTTCACCCTAAACCAGTTCGAGAATGGCCATCGGCGCGGCGTCGCCGCGGCGGGGCCCCAGCTTCATGATGCGGGTGTAACCGCCCTGGCGGTCCTTGTACTTCGGGCCGACCTCTTCGAACAGCTTCGTCACCACAGTCTCGTCCATCAGGAAAGACAGAGCCTGACGGCGGGCGTTCAGATCACCCTTTTTGGCCAGCGTGATCATCTTCGCGGCCAGCTTGCTTGCTTCCTTAGCTTTCATCTCGGTCGTCTCGATGCGCCCGTGGGCAAAGAAGGAAGTCAAAATGCTGCGGAACAGCGCCTTGCGCGCGCTGGAATCGCGTCCAAGTTTGCGGTAAAACATGATTCACCCTCCCTCCTTTAATCTTCGCTTTCAGCCAGCGACAACCCGAGTTCGCCCAGCTTCTTCTTGACCTCGTCCAAAGACTTGCGGCCGAGGTTGCGTACTTTCATCATATCTTCTTCGGTCTTCTGAACAAGCTCGGCCACCGTGTTGATGCCGGCCCGTTTCAGGCAATTGTAAGACCGTACAGACAGCTCCAGATCCTCGATGGTCATCTCCATCGTCTTGGCGCCGGCATCTTCCGCCGACTCGGTAAACGGCCCGTCGCCGCCCTCGTCCTCGGCGGTCACCCCGGCGATATTCTGGAACAGCTTCAAGTGAGCCACCATGATCCCGGCCGACTTGCTCACCGCTTCTTCGGGGCGGATGCTGCCGTCGGTCCAGATCTCAAGCGTCAGTTTATCATAATCGGTGACGTTGCCGACGCGGGTATCGGTGACATTATAATTAACCCTCAGGATCGGGGAAAAGATCGAATCCACCGGGATAACACCGATAACATGGTCGGGCTTCTTGTTCTTGTCAGCCGGCACATAGCCGCGCCCACGCTCGACCGTTATCTCCATGCGAAGCGAACTGCCCGCCGACAAAGTGGCGATATGCAGGTCGGTATTGAGAATCTCCACATCGGGATCGGTGATAATATCGGCGGCCTTGACCTCGCCCTCGCCCTCTTTCTCGATGCGCACGATCTTCGTCTCATCGCCGTGCAGCTTGATAAAGAGCTCCTTGAGGTTAAGGATTATGTCGGTAACATCTTCCCGAACACCGGGAATCGTGGAAAACTCGTGGAGGACGCCGTCGATCTTCACCGACGTCACCGCCGCGCCGGGCAGCGACGACAGCAGGATGCGGCGCAGGCTGTTGCCGAGAGTAATGCCGTAGCCCCTCTCCAGCGGTTCGCAGACGAACTTGCCGTAACGGTTGTCCTCGCTGATCTCCACTATCTCGATCTTCGGTTTTTCGATTTCCATCATCCGGAAATACCCTCCTCTTCGCGCGAACTAAAAGTTACGCCGTCTCCATTGTTGAGGGCAGATTAACGGGAGTACAATTCAACAATGAAATGTTCCTGAACGGGAACATCAATTTCCTCCCGGGTCGGATACCGCAAAACCTTGCCGCTCATACCGGCAGCGTTAAGCTCCAGCCATGCCGGCACCGTCTTAGTGGCCAGACCTTCGGCCATCTCCTTGATAATCGGCGCATCCTTGCTGGCCTCGGCAACAGTGATAACATCGTTCGCCTTAACCAGGAAAGAGGGGATATCCACGCGGCGGCCGTTCACGGCGAAATGGCCATGGCGAACCAGCTGCCTGGCCTGAGTGCGGCTCGAAGCGAAACCGAGACGGAACGCCACATTATCCAGCCGCCTTTCCAGCAGCACGAGGAGATTCTCGCCGGTGATACCCTTCTGCCGTTCGGCCTTCTCAAAATAATTGCGGAACTGGCGCTCAAGCAACCCATAAATACGGCGGGTCTTCTGCTTCTCGCGCAGCTGAGTGCCGTACTCGGAAACCTTCTTGCGAGCCTGTCCCTGGCCGTGCTGGCCGGGGGCGTAGCCGCGGCGGGTGAACGCGCACTTGTCGCTATAGCATCTGTCGCCCTTCAGGTACAGCTTAGAACCCTCGCGGCGGCACTGTCTGCAAACAGCCTCAATATATCTTGCCATTCTTGTCTAACACCTCCCGAAATCTTAGACTCTTCTGCGTTTGGGCGGACGGCAGCCGTTGTGGGGAATGGGCGTGACATCCTTGATCAGGTTGACCTCAAGCCCGGCGGCCTGCAGCGAGCGGATCGCCGCCTCGCGTCCCGAGCCCGGACCCTTCACGAAAACCTCGATCTGCTTCATGCCATGCTCCATAGCCGCTTTGGCAGCCTGCTCGGCCGCCATCTGGGCGGCGAAAGGCGTGCTCTTACGCGAGCCCTTGAAGCCCATCCCGCCGGCGCTGGCCCAGGAAATAGCGTTGCCCTTCTGGTCCGTGATCGTCACGATAGTATTATTGAAGGTCGAACGAATATGGGCCACGCCATACTCGATATTCTTGCGTTCCTTCCGTTTAGGCCTGGCGGCAACTTTCTTCGCTACCAATCTTTATCCCTCCTACTTCGACTTCCGTTTTACGCCGACCGTCTTCTTCGGTCCCTTGCGGGTCCGGGCGTTCGTCTTGGTCCGCTGGCCGCGGACCGGCAGGCCCATGCGATGACGTTTGCCGCGATACGAGCCGATCTCAATCAGCCGCTTGATATTCAGCTGCTCCTCGCGGCGCAGGTCGCCCTCGACCTTGTAATTCTTATCGATGGCTTCCCTCAGCTTGGAAATCTCCTCTTCCGTAAGATCCCGCACCCGGGTATCGGGATTGATGCCCGTGGTGGCGATAATCTCCTTCGAAAGAGTCAAACCGAGACCATAGATATATGTCAAAGCAACTTCGATCCGTTTATCACGCGGTAAGTCTACTCCGGCAATACGCGCCATTTAATCTGCACCTCCTAACCTTGTCTTTGCTTATGCTTCGGATTTTCGCAAATCACCATAACATTGCCCTTGCGTTTGATGACCTTGCACTTTTCACAGATGGGCTTGACCGACGGTCTAACCTTCATGACTCAAAAACCTCCTCTAGTCCCCACTACTTAAAGCGGTAAGTGATACGACCGCGTTTGAGGTCGTACGGCGTCAGTTCTACCGTTACTCTATCCCCAGGCAGGATGCGGATGAAATTCATCCTGATCTTGCCGGATATGTGTGCCATAACGACATGCCCGTTCTCCAACTTGACCTGGAACATGGCGTTGGGCAATGCCTCGACAACGGTGCCTTCCACCTCTATTACATCTTGCTTGGACATGAGATTCCCTCCTCGTCCGCATCGCTACTGGTGCCAGTCGCCGCGTTCAAAGCCGCGCGGATCTCGCGGTCGGTCACTTTCCTCCCGCCGGTGATCAATGCTGCGACACCTTCGTCAATAAACTTCAGCACGCCGACATGCCGGACATTCTTCTTCTTCGGCTTAGTCGCCCCGCGGTCGCGGCCATCCGCCACCAGGATAAAAGGTGGCGAAAACCCGACCACCAGATACAGTCGTCCCCGGTCGCGGCCGGCCAGCGAGCGGACCGCCTGACCGAGCGCTATCCTGTCAACCGACACGGAACTTTCCCCCTACAGTTTGGTCAAAATTTCCGGTCCGTTCTCAGTGACGACGACAGTATGTTCGAAATGGGCCGACCGTTTGCCGTCAGTCGTAACCACCGTCCAACCGTCATCCAGCGTCCTTACTCCGTAAGTGCCCAAATTAATCATCGGCTCGACCGCCAGCGTCATGCCCGGTTTAAGGCGCGGGCCGCGGCCGGGAGGGCCGTAGTTCGGGATTTGGGGGTCCTCATGCATATTGCGCCCGATGCCATGACCAACATAATCGCGGACAACACCGTATCCGTGGGCCTCGGCCTCGGCCTGGACAGCGTGCGAGATATCGCTAAGCTTATTCCCCGCCACCGCCTGCTCGAGTCCCTTATTCAGGGATGCCTCAGTCACCTCGATGAGCTTCGCCACCTCGGCGTCAACCTCGCCCACCGGGACCGTGATGGCGGCGTCGCCATAATATCCATTTATTACCGCCCCGATATCAATACTTACATTATCTCCACTTTTCAGGCGTCTTAGTCCGGGGATGCCGTGCACCACCTGCTCGTTCACCGAAGTGCAGATATTGCCGGGGAAGCCGTGGTAACCCTTGAAAGCCGGAATAGCGCCGGCGCCCTTGATATATTCTTCGGCAACCTTATCCAGTTCCTGCGTAGTCACATCAGGCCGGGCAGCTTTTTTCACTTCCGCAAGCGTCCCAGCGACGATCCTACCCGCGTCGCGCATATAGCGCAATTCACGTTCGGACTTGAGAATAATCATGCCCTGGCGCCCCGCAAGCTTGTATCGATAGCGGCCAACACCTCGTCGATAGCCTGCCGGCCGTCGATCTCGGCATAAAGCCCCTTCTCCCGGTAGTAGCCGATAAGCGGCTGCGTCTGAGCCTGGTACACCTCAAGACGCTTCGCCACCGTCTCCTCCTTGTCGTCAGCCCGCTGGAAAATCTCGCCGCCGCACTTGTCGCACCTGTCGGCCGCCGCCGGCGGGTTAAAAGCTACATGATAGGTGGCGCCGCAACCCTTGCAAATCCGCCGCCCCGTCATCCGCCTCACCAGCTCGTCGTCCGGCACCGTAATATTGACCACCCTGGTAAGCTTGATACCCAGCTCGGTCAGCGTCGTATCCAGTGCCGCCGCCTGCTCCAGCGTACGGGGGAAACCGTCGAGAATGAACCCTTCCTTACAATCGGGCTTCGCCAGGCGCTCCTTCACAATGCCGATCGTCACACTATCCGGCACCAGACCGCCTGCGTCCATATACCGTTTGGCCTCGAGACCGAGGGGAGTGCCCTCCTTCACCGCCGCCCGGAACATATCGCCCGTGGAAATATGGGGAATACGATACTTCTCCACCAACAGCGCCGCCTGAGTGCCCTTGCCGGCCCCCGGCGGACCCATAAGCAGGATAAACACTGAGCGCACCTCCTACTTCATGAAGCCCTGATAATGACGCATCAGGATGACCGCCTCGATCTGCTTCATGGTATCGAGCGCCACGCCAACGACAATGAGAAGCGCGGTGCCGCCGAAATAAATCCCCTCGATATTCGTCGCCCACACCACAATATTGGGCAGGATGGCGATAAAGGCGAGAAAGATGGCGCCGGCGAGAGTAATCCTGGTCATGACGCGATCTAGATAGTCGGCGGTCGGTTTGCCCGGACGGAGGCCGGGGATGAAGCCGCCGTATTTTTTCATGTTCTCTGCCATATCCGATATGTTCATGGTAACCGCAGTATAGAAATACGTGAAAAAGATGATGAAGAGCGCATAAAGCGTCGTATTCAGCATCGTACCCCACGCAAACCACCCTGCCACCGTCTTCACCCATTCAACATCAACAAACTGGGCGATGGTTATCGGGAACATCAGCACGGATGACGCAAAGATGATCGGAATAACGCCCGCCTGGTTAACCTTAAGCGGGATATGGGTCGAATGACCGCCGTACATCTTACGCCCCACGACCCGTTTGGCGTACTGCACGGGGATCTTGCGCTGGCCCTGCTGGATCAGGATAACAAACACAATCATGGCCACCGCGATAATGACAAACAGCCCGATATTGAAAGGATTGATAGTACCGGCCTTCCAATACTGGTAAATAACATTCAAGCCGTCCGGCAGGCGGGACACGATACCGGCGAAGATTATCAGCGAAATACCATTGCCGATCCCCTTCTCGGTAATCTGCTCGCCGAGCCACATCAGGAAAGTCGTGCCGGCCGTGAGCGTCAAAGCTATCAGGATAATCGAACCGATGCCGGGGTTCAAAATGGCCACCTTCAGGCCGTAAGCCATGCCGATCGCCTGGACGAAGCCCAGCAACACCGTTCCATAGCGGGTGATCTGGGTAATCTTCTTCCGGCCCTCGTCGCCCTCTTTCGCCCACTGTTCAAACTTCGGCACAACAACCGTCAACAGTTGCATGATAATCGAAGAATTGATATAGGGGGTGATGCTCATTGCGAACACCGAGAACTTGCTCAGCGCGCCGCCCGAAAAAAGATCGAGGAGCCCGAACAGGTTGCCCTGGTTGAAAAGCTGTTCAATCATAGATGCATCCACGCCCGGCACGGGAACATGAGTCCCGGCGCGGAAAACGAGAAACATCAGCAGCGTGAACATTACCTTCTGCCTGAGCTCGGGAATCTTGACCACATTAGATAGGGCCGAAAGCACCTAGATCACCTCGACTTTGCCGCCGGCGGCCTGGATTTTTTCCATCGCGGCCTTCGTAAAGCCGTTGGCCCTAACCGTCAGAGACTTTTCCAGCTCCCCGTTGCCAAGTATGCGGATACCGTCGCGGACATTCTTAATGACACCGGCCTCAACCAGCAGAACGGGATCGACCACCGTACCGGCCTCAAAACGGTTGAGCTGCCACACATTGACCTCGGTATACTCCATACCGAACTTATTATAGAAACCACGTTTCGGCAGTCGGCGGTAAATCGGCATCTGGCCGCCTTCGAAACCGGGACGGACGCCGCCGCCGGCACGGGCGTTCTGACCCTTATGGCCTTTGCCGGCCGTCTTGCCGAGACCCGAACCAAGACCCCTGCCCACCCGCGTACGTTCCTTCTTAGAACCGGGCGCTGGAGCTAGATCGTGCAATTTCATACGGCAACACCTCCTCGACTAATCTTGTACTTCTTCAACACTGACAAGATGTTCAACCTTGCGCACCATACCGCGGATCGCAGGGGAATCATCCTGAATAACCGAGCTGTTGACCTTGCCCAGGCCGAGCGCCTTCACAGTTGCGCGCTGATCCTCCTGGCGGCCAATCAGGCTGCGGGTAAGAGTAATTTTGAGCTTAGCCATGGCCTTTCCTCCTTAGCCCAGAAGTTCCTGAACCGTTTTACCGCGCAGCTGGGCAACCTGCTCGGCCCGTTTGAGCTGCTCGAGCCCCTTGAGAGTGGCGCGCACCGCGTTATTGGCGTTGGACGAACCCAGGGACTTCGTGAGAATATCGTGGATACCCGCCAGCTCGAGAACCGCACGGACAGGGCCGCCGGCGATAACGCCGGTACCTTCGGAAGCCGGCTTCAGCAAAACCTTGCCTGCGCCGAAAACGCCCACCGTCTCGTGAGTAATCGTCGTCCCGACGAGAGGAACCTTAATAAGATTTTTCTTCGCATCTTCGATACCCTTGCGAATAGCCTCCGGCACTTCCGCGGCCTTACCCAGGCCTGCGCCCACATAGCCGTTGCCGTCGCCGACAACCACCAGCGCGCTGAAAGAGAAACGTCGGCCGCCTTTAACGACCTTTGCAACCCGGTTTATAAATACGACTTTCTCCTTAAGGTCGAGATTCGCGTGATCAATTCTGGCCATTCATGTCCCTCCTTTTTGCCTAAAATTCGAGGCCCGCTTCCCGTGCCGCAGCGGCCAAAGCCGCCACCCGGCCGTGATAAATATAACCGCCGCGGTCGAAAACCACCGCCTTGATACCCTTCGCCAGGGCCTTCTTCGCGATAGCCTCGCCCACCGCCTTGGCAGCGCCGGCATTTCCGCCGTACTCAAGGCCGAGATCCTTATCCATCGACCCGGCGGCCACCAACGTAGCACCCCGTTCGTCATCGATAATCTGAGCGTATATGTGGTTCAAGCTGCGGAAGACATTGAGGCGCGGCTTCTCGGCAGTGCCGACAAGCTTCTTGCGCAACCGCAGATGCCTCTTCTTCCTCGCAACATTCTTGGGCTCTTTACGCAGCAAGATACTTCACTCCTTTCCGTAAGCTTACTTCTTGCCCTTGGCGCCGGCCTTGCCAGCCTTGCGACGGACCACTTCGCCCTCGTACTTGATCCCTTTGCCCTTATAAGGCTCAGGCTCGCGGAAAGAGCGGATCTTTGCGGCAAGAGCGCCGACAGCCTCTTTATCGATCCCGGAAACCACGATCCGATTAGGAGCGGGAACCTCGATCGTAATACCCTCCGGCGGATTGACCTCCACCGGATGCGAAAAGCCCAGCGTCAGATTCAGCTTCGTCCCCGCCTTAGCGGCGCGGTAGCCCACCCCGGCGATCTCCAGCGTCCTTGCGAAACCCGTCGTCACACCGGTCACCATATTGGCCACCAGCGTCCGGGTCAGGCCGTGCAGCGACTTATGCTTCTTCTCCTCCGAAGGCCGGTTGATATTAACGACACCCTCGCCGATCTCAACGATCATTTCCTTCGGGATCGTGCGGGTCAATTCGCCCTTAGGGCCCTTGACCGACACCACGTTACCGTCGACCTTGACGGTCACGCCCGCGGGAACGGCGATTGGCATCCTGCCAATTCTCGACATATGTGCACCTCCTAGTTCGAAAACTTACCAAACGTAAGCGATAACCTCGCCGCCGAGACCTTCCTTGCGGGCCTGCTTATCGCTCATGATGCCCTTGGAAGTCGAAATGATGGCGATGCCAAGGCCGCCAAGCACGCGCGGCAACTGATCCCCTTTAGCGTAAACCCTAAGGCCGGGCTTGGAAATCCGCTTGATGCCGGTGATAACCTTCTCGCGGTTGGCGCCGTACTTCAGGGAAACCCTCAGGATACCCTGCTTGCTATCGGAAATCTTCTCATAATCCTTGACAAAACCCTCAAGCTTGAGGATCTCAACGATCGCCTGCTTAATCTTCGACGCAGGAATCTCCACTTTATCGTGATAAACCGAATTTGCATTGCGAATCCGCGTCAGCATATCGGCAATCGGATCGGTCATTACCATAGCCTTTAAACCCCCCTTCGGTTGCTTCTTACCAACTAGCCTTCGTCACACCGGGAACAGCGCCCTGGTAGCTGAGCTTGCGGAAGCATATCCGGCAAAGCTCGAACTTGCGCAGATAACCGTGCGGACGACCGCAAATCTTACATCTGTTATACTTGCGCACCGAAAACTTCGGTTCGCGCTTCCACTTTTCAATCAGCGCCTTCTTAGCCACAGCTTTCCCTCCTTTTAT
Organism: Sporomusaceae bacterium; assembly: GCA_031460455.1. Taxonomy (NCBI): domain Bacteria; kingdom Bacillati; phylum Bacillota; class Negativicutes; order Selenomonadales; family Sporomusaceae; species Sporomusaceae bacterium. The sequence continues at coordinate 69,961 of JAVKTQ010000008.1, read as the reverse complement.
GCAGCGCTAAACGGCATGCCCATCAGTTTCAGGAGTTCCCTCGCCTCTTCGTCCGTATTGGCGGTAGTCACCACGATAATATCCATACCGCGGACCTTATCCACCTTATCGTAATCGATCTCCGGGAAGATCAACTGCTCCTTGATACCCATGGTATAATTGCCGCGCCCGTCGAAAGACTTCGGGCTAACGCCGCGGAAGTCGCGAACGCGCGGGAGGGCTACATTGAGGAGCTTATCGAGGAACTGATACATCCGTTCGCCGCGCAGGGTAACCTTCGTCCCTATCGCCATACCTTGCCTGATCTTAAACGCCGCGATCGACTTCTTCGCCCGCGTCACCACCGGCCGTTGCCCGACGATCGTCATAAGATCGTTAACAGCGGCGTCCAAAACCTTCGGATTGGCCACAGCCTCGCCGACGCCCATATTAACAATCACTTTCTCGACCCGGGGAATCTCCATGACGTTCTTATAACCGAACTTCTCCATCATAGCCGGGGCTACTTCCTTGAGATACTTCTCTTTCAATCTGGCCATAGCTAGTTACCTCCTTTCCGCGCGTCTATTTATCCTTGTCGATGATCTCGCCGCAATGCTTGCAAGTGCGGGCCGACTTGCCGCTCGCCAGAGCCGTATGCTTGATGCGGGTCGGCTTATCGCAGGACGGGCAAATCAGCATAGCCTTCGAAGAAGACATCGCCGCCTCCTTGACCTGGATGCCGCCCTGGGGCGTCTTCTGGGTCGGTTTGGCGTGACGCTTGACCTTATTGACACCCTCAACGATGATCTTGCCCTTTTTCGGCAGAGCCTCGATGATCTTGCCCTTTTTACCCTTGTCCTTCCCGGACAGGATGACGACAGTATCGCCTTTTCTCACGTGCAGTTTAACAGCGTCGGACATTTTCCGGCCACCTCCTCAAAACAACTAGATTACTTCCGGCGCCAGCGAAATGATCTTCATGAATTCCTTCTCGCGCAGCTCCCTGGCCACCGGCCCAAAAATACGGGTACCGCGCGGGCTCTTATCGTCCTTGATGATCACAGCCGCATTCTCGTCGAACTTGATATGAGAGCCGTCCGGACGGCGCAAACCCTTGCACGAACGAACGACCACCGCTTTCACCACTTCGCCCTTCTTGACCACGCCACCGGGTGTAGCGTCCTTAACAGCGGCCACGATCACGTCGCCGATATTGGCGTAGCGGCGATACGACCCGCCGAGGACCCGGATGCAAAGGATCTGTTTGGCGCCGGTGTTATCGGCGACGTTAAGGATAGTCTCTTGTTGGATCATCGGTTTTCCCTCCTTTGCGGAACATCCAGCCTATTTCGCCTTCTCCATAATCTCCACGACGCGCCAGCGCTTGTCTTTCGACAGCGGCCGGGTCTCCATGATCTTCACGGTATCGCCCATCTTGCTCTCGTTGTTCTCATCGTGAGCCTTGAACTTGGTCGTCGTTTTGACCGGTTTATTATACAGGGGGTGACGAACCAGACGCTCCACGGCAACAACCACCGTCTTCTGCATCTTATCGCTGACCACCTTGCCGATCCTAATCTTGCGTTCGTTTCTCTCTTCCGTCACGTTTCTAGCCTCCTTCCGACTGCACTTTCCCACATAACCTCTAGGCCGGCTTAAGCCTGCTTGGCCTTTAGCTCGCGCTCGCGCTGAATCGTCTTAATGCGGGCGATCGTCTTCTTGACCTCTTTAATCCGCATCGGATTCTCCAGTTGGCCGGTCGCGTGCTGAAACCGAAGGTTGAAAAGCTCATCTTTCAGGCCGACCAACTTCTGGTCGAGCTCATTAACGCTCATATCGCGGACATCTTTCACTTTCATTGCGCGTCACCACCCACTTCTTCATGGTCTTGGCCCGCCTCTTCCTTCTTGGCGAACTTCGTCTTAATGGGAAGCTTGTGGGCAGCCAGACGCAGGGCCTCTTTTGCTTCCTCTTCAGGCACACCGGCCAGCTCGAACATAACGCGGCCCGGTTTCACAACCGCCACCCAATACTCGGGCGAACCCTTGCCGCTGCCCATACGGGTCTCGGCCGGCTTGGCGGTAATCGGCTTATCGGGGAAAATCTTGATCCACACCTGACCGCCGCGCTTGATATAACGGGTCATGGCGATACGGGCCGCCTCGATCTGGCGGTTCGTGATCCAGGCCGGCTCAAGCGCGACCAAACCATACTCGCCGTGACTGATCGTATTGCCCTTATTGGCCTTGCCCGTCATGCGGCCGCGGAACTGCTTACGGTGCTTCACTCTTTTCGGCAGAAGCATTACTTATCGCTCCCTTCAGCGGCGACGGCAGCGTCCTTCCTGGGGGCACGCCTTTCGCGCCGGGGTTCGGGTCTCGTCTCCTGGCTCGTCTCGCCGGCAGAAGCCAACTTCGGCGCCTGCGGAAGAACCTCGCCCTTATAAATCCACACCTTCACGCCGATACGGCCGTAAGTCGTGTGAGCCTCGGCGGTGCCGTAATCGATATCGGCCCGCAGAGTATGCAGCGGGATGCTGCCCTCGCGGTAACTCTCGGTACGCGCGATCTCGGCGCCGCCCAAACGGCCGCCCACCATAACCTTGATACCCTTGGCGCCCATGCGCATCGTACGGCCCACCGACTGCTTCATCGCGCGGCGGAAAGCGATCCGCTTCTCCAGCTGGGCGGCGATATTCTCGGCCACCAGCGTAGAATCCAGCTCAGCCTGCTTAATCTCGGCGATATTCACATCGATAACCTTGCCGGCGAGCTCCTTCAGGCCCTTCTTGAGATCCTCGATACCGGCGCCGCCGCGGCCGATAACCATCCCCGGCTTCGCGGTATGGATAGTCACCTTCACGCGGGTTGCGGCCCGTTCGATCTCCACGCGGGAAATCCCGGCGGAATAAAGCTTCTTCTTAATATACTCACGGATCTTGACATCCTCGTGGAGCAGCTTGGCGTAGTCCTTGTCGGCGAACCACCTGGCGTCCCAGTTCTTGATGATGCCGATCCTAAGTCCGTGCGGATTGACCTTTTGACCCACTTCTTTCCCTCCTTCGCCGCTTAGCGTTCTTTTACGACAACCGTCACATGGCTCGACCGCTTCAGGATTTTAAAGGCCTGGCCGCGGGAGCGCGGGTGTATCCGCTTCAGGGTCGGGCCCTGGTCGGCGTAGGCGGCTGCGACATACAGCTTGTCGGTATTCATATCATAATTATGCTCGGCGTTGGCCACAGCCGACTTGAGCACCTTCTCCACCACCTCGGACGCGACCTTAGGCGTGTGCTTCAAGATGGCGAAAGCTTCGCCCACATTCTTGCCGCGGATAAGATCGATAACAATCCGGACCTTGCGCGGCGCTATGCGGATATACTTGGCAATTGCCTTGGCTTCCATGATAAACCCCCTCTCGGTCGGCTATTTCAGCGATGTTGCTTTTTCGGAACCGCCATGCCCGCGGAAAGAACGGGTCGGCGCGAACTCGCCCAGCTTATGGCCGACCATATCCTCGGTGATATACACCGGCACATGCTTGCGGCCGTCATGCACAGCGATAGTATGGCCGACAAAATTGGGCAGGATAGTCGACGCCCGAGACCAGGTCTTGACAACCTTCTTCTCATTCTTGGCGTTCATGGCTTTTATCTTCTTGAGCAGACTTTCGTGAACATACGGTCCTTTTTTAATAGATCTTGACACCCTACAGGCCTCCTTTCGCTATGCGGTTATTTCGTCCTTCTCTTGACAATCAGGCGGTCCGAAGCCTTCTTGCCGCGGGTCTTGGCCCCGGCGGCGTGCTTGCCCCACGGGGTGACCGGGTGCTTGCGGCCGATAGGCGAACGGCCCTCGCCACCGCCATGCGGATGGTCGATCGGGTTCATCGCCACGCCGCGGTTGGCGGGGCGGATCCCCATCCAGCGCGAACGGCCGGCCTTGCCGATCGTAATATTCTCGTGCTCCAGGTTGCCTACCTGGCCGATAGTCGCCCGGCAATTCACATGCACCTTGCGGAGCTCGCCGGACGGCAGGCGCAGAAGAGCGTTGCCGCCTTCCTTGGCCATCAGCTGGGCAGATGCGCCGGCGCTGCGGACCATCTGGCCGCCCTTGCCGATCTTCATCTCGATATTGTGGACCTGCGTGCCCACCGGGATATCCTTCAGCGCCAGAGCGTTGCCGACCTTGATATCGGCGCCCGCGCCGCTCATGATCGTATCGCCCACCTTAAGCCCGTTGGGGGCCAGGATATAGCGCTTCTCGCCATCGGCGTAATTCAGGAGAGCGATGCGCGCCGAGCGGTTCGGATCGTACTCGATCGTCGCCACCTTCGCCGGGACGCCGTCCTTATTACGCTTGAAATCGACTATACGGTACAGACGCTTGTGGCCGCCGCCCTGATGGCGGACGGTCAGACGGCCCTGCTGGTTGCGGCCGCCGTGTTTATGCAGTCTCTCGGTAAGCGACTTTTCCGGCCTGTCGGTGGTAACCTCGTCGAAACTGGCCACCGTCATGAACCGCCGCCCCGGAGCGTAGGGTTTAAAGGACTTAACTGCCATTGGTGCCCCTCCTTACAACCTTATAAGCCTTCGAAGAACTCAATGCTCTGTCCCGGAGCCAGCTTAACGATGGCCTTCTTGTAATCCGGGCGTTTGCCTTGGTTCTTACCCATCCGCTTCATCTTGCCCATCACGCGGATAGTATTCACGTCAAGCACCTTCACCTTGAAAATCTGCTCGACCGCCTGGCGGATCTCGATCTTATTGGCCTTGAGCGGGACAACGAACGTATACTTGTTGTCCGCCATCAGCGCCGTAGCCTTCTCGGTGATAAGCGGGCGGATCAGGATGTCGCGCGCATTTGCCATTACGCCAACACCTCCTCAATCTTGCTGACCGCGTCTTTCGTAATCAGAACCTTATCGTGGTACAGAATATCGTACACATTCAGGCCCATCGAAGTAATGCTCTTCACCCCCGGGATATTCCGGGCCGACTTCTCGACATTCTCGTCGAGCGCAGCCATGATGATAAGCGCCTTATCGTCGCCCACCTTCAGGCTGTCGAGCATATTGACCACCGTCTTCGTCTTGGGCTCGGCGATGGCGATATCCTCCATCACCATCAGCTCGCCCGCCTTGACCTTGGCCGACAGAGCCGACCTGATCGCCAGGCGGCGGGCCTTGCGCGGCATCGAAAAAGCATAACTGCGGGGCAGCGGGCCGAAAACGGTGCCGCCGCCGACCCAAATCGGCGAGCGGGTGCTGCCCGAGCGGGCGCGGCCGGTGCCTTTCTGGCGCCACGGCTTTCTGCCGCCGCCGCGGACCAGGCCGCGGGTCTTGGTAGAGGCCGTACCCAGGCGACGGCTGGCAAGCTGCATCACCACTGCCTGGTGCATAACAGCCTCGTTCACCTCGACGCCGAACACGTCATCGTTAAGCTCTATTTCGCCGGTCTGGGCGCCGGTCATGTTATAAACTGATACTTTCGGCATATCCTAAGTCCTCCTTTCGCGTCACCAGTTGCGGTTACTTCGCCTTTTTTACCGTGTCCCTGATGACAACGAAGCTGCCCCGCGGACCGGGTACGGCGCCCTTGATCAGGATGAGATTGCGGGCCGCGTCGATTCTCGCGACCTTGAGACCCTGCACGGTAACCTTGTTGCCACCCATGTGGCCGGGGAGCTTCTTGCCCTTGAAAACCTTGCCGCCGCCGCCGCTCATCCGGGAACCGATAGTGCCCGGCTCGCGGTGCGACTTGGAACCGTGGCCCATCGGGCCGCGCTTGAAATGGTGGCGCTTGATGCCGCCGGCAAATCCCTTGCCCTTGGCGGTACCGGTCACATCGATAATTTCGCCTTCGCTGAACACATCCACGCCGATCGTCTCGCCGACCTTATACTCGGGAGCGCTCGGCAGACGGAGCTCGCGGATGAACTTCACCGGCTTGGCGCCGGCCTTGGCGAAATGGCCCTTCATCGGCTTGGTGGCCTTCTTATCCTTGATAACGCCAAACCCGAGCTGCACAGCGTTATAGCCGTCGCTCTCGACAGTCTTATTCTGAAGTACGACGCTGGCGCCAGCCTCGACGACCGTCACCGGGATGACCTCGCCTTTGGCGGTAAAGATCTGCGTCATACCAAGTTTCTTACCTAAAATACCTTTAGACATTTATGCCACCCCCTTACAGCTTAATCTCGATGTCCACGCCAGCCGGCAGGTCAAGGCGCATAAGCGCGTCAACCGTCTTCGGGGTCGGCTCGACGATATCAATAAGGCGCTTGTGGGTCCGCATCTCGAACTGCTCGCGGGAATCCTTATTGACATGGGGTGAACGCAAGATCGTGAAGATATTCTTCTCGGTGGGAAGCGGGATGGGTCCCGATACCATCGCACCGGTGCGTTTGGCGGTATCGACGATTTTGGCCGCGCTGGCGTCCAGCGCCTTGTGATCGTATGCCTTCAGGCGGATCCTGATTTTCTGTTGTTTAGCCATTTTGTTGCCTCCTTATCGCCCAGTTTCATGAACGGACATTCTCAACGGGAGTTTCCCCGCAACGCGGGCAACATCCCGTCTCATCGCCTTGGGAAAACCGATATATACTGAAAAAAACCATATCCGGGCCGGGGCGGCCGGGTAGCCGCCCCGCCCGAACCTGAAAGCGGGATGTTACTCGCTGATCGCGGTGACAACGCCGGCGCCGACCGTGCGGCCGCCTTCGCGGATCGCGAACCGCAGGCCTTCCTCGATCGCGATCGGCGTAATCAGCGCGATCGCCATCTGGATGTTATCGCCAGGCATTACCATCTCGACGCCCTCCGGCAGAGTCACCACGCCGGTTACGTCCGTCGTCCGGAAGTAAAACTGCGGACGGTAGCCGTTAAAGAACGGCGTATGGCGGCCGCCCTCTTCCTTCGACAGCACGTACACCTCGGCTTTATACTGGGTGTGCGGCTTGATCGAACCCGGCTTCGCCAGTACCTGGCCGCGCTCGATTTCCTTGCGGTCAACGCCGCGCAGCAGCGCGCCGATATTGTCGCCCGCCACTGCCGAATCAAGCAGCTTGCGGAACATTTCCACGCCCGTTACGACCGTCGATTTCGGTTTCTCGGTCATACCGACGATCTCGACAGTATCGCCAACCTTGACCTGACCGCGTTCCACACGGCCGGTCGCCACGGTGCCGCGGCCCGTGATCGTGAACACGTCCTCGACAGGCATCAGGAAAGGCTTGTCGGTCGCGCGCTCCGGAGTCGGGATGTACTCGTCGACGGCATCCATCAGCTCCATGATCTTGCCGCACCACTGGCAGTCGCGCTTCGCGCAGCCGCAGGCCAGCGCCTTGGTCGCCGAGCCGGAGACTACCGGGATGTCGTCGCCGGGGAACTCGTAGCTCGACAGCAGCTCGCGCACTTCCATCTCCACCAGCTCCATCAGCTCGGCGTCGTCAACCATATCGGCCTTGTTCAGGAACACCACCATCGCCGGCACGCCGACCTGGCGGGAGAGCAGGATGTGTTCGCGGGTCTGGGGCATCGGGCCGTCGGCCGCGCTTACCACCAGGATAGCGCCGTCCATCTGGGCGGCCCCGGTGATCATGTTCTTGACATAGTCGGCGTGGCCGGGGCAGTCGACGTGCGCGTAGTGGCGCTTCTCGGTCTCGTATTCCACGTGGGCGGTGTTGATCGTAATGCCGCGCTCGCGCTCTTCCGGCGCCTTGTCGATCTGGTCGTAGGCGACGAACGTCGCGCCGCCCGACTTGGACAGCAGCAGCGTGATAGCCGCGGTCAGCGAGGTCTTGCCATGGTCGACGTGACCGATGGTGCCAATGTTAACGTGCGGTTTGGTCCTCTCAAACTTCTTCTTTGCCATTTCACTAAACCTCCTAAATGATGCTTTTTAGAAAACCAGCTTTTTCCCGGGCCGGCAGGCCCGCTGATGTCTAACTTGCCTTAATCCGGCCGGGAGCTACCCTTTAACCTTGGCGACAATCGCCTCGGAAATGCTCTTCGGCACATCCTCGTAGTGATCGAATTCCATCGAGTAAACGCCGCGTCCCTGGGTCCGCGAACGGAGGTCGGTGGCGTAGCCGAACATCTCGGCCAGCGGCACGAACGACCTGATAACCTGCGCCCCGGCGCGGGCCTCCATCCCTTCGATACGGCCGCGGCGGGAGTTTAGGTCGCCGATAACGTCGCCCATATACTCCTCCGGCACCGTAACCTCGACCTTCATATAAGGCTCGAGGAGGGTGGGATCCGCCTTGGCGGCGCCGGCCTTGAAGCCCATCGAACCGGCGATCTTGAAGGCCATCTCCGACGAGTCGACATCGTGGTACGAACCGTCATAAACCGTAACCTTGATGTCCACCATCGGGTACCCGGCGAGAACGCCGCTCTCCATCGCCTCTTTGACGCCCGCCTCGATAGGATTGATGTATTCCTTGGGGATAACCCCGCCGACGATCTTGTTCTCGAACTCGAAGCCGGCGCCCGGCTCTTGCGGCGTCAGTTCCAGCCAGCAGTGGCCGTACTGTCCGCGGCCGCCCGACTGGCGGACGAACTTGCCCTCCGCCTTGACCGTCTTTCTGATCGTCTCGCGGTAAGCCACCTGCGGCTTGCCCACAGTGCAGTCCACCTTGAACTCGCGCAGCATGCGGTCAACGATGATCTCCAAGTGGAGTTCGCCCATACCTTCGATAATCGTCTGCCCCGTCTCGTTATCGGTATGCATCCGGAAGGTGGGATCCTCCTCCGCCAGGCGGACGAGCGCCACGCCCATCTTATCCTGGTCGGCCTTGGTCTTGGGCTCCACCGCCACCGAAATAACCGGCTCGGGGAAAACCATCGACTCGAGGATTATCGGGTGCTTATCGTCGCACAGCGTATCGCCGGTAGTGGTATCCTTGAAACCGACCGCGGCGGCGATATCGCCGGTGTAAACCGTCTCGATCTCCTCGCGGTGATTGGCGTGCATCTGGAGAATCCGGCCGACCCGTTCCTTCTTGCCCTTGGTCGAGTTGAAAACATACGAGCCGGACTCCAGCTTGCCGGAATAAACGCGGAAGAAAGTCAGCTTGCCGACATAAGGGTCGGCCATGATCTTGAAGGCCAAAGCCGAGAACGGCTTATCGTCGCCTGCCGGGCGCTCGTCTTCAGCGCCACTGTCGGGGTTGACACCCTTGATGGCGGGGATGTCGGTCGGAGCCGGCATGAATTCGACGACCGCGTCGAGGAGAGGCTGAACGCCCTTGTTCTTATAGGACGAGCCGCACAGCACGGGCGTCATCTTGCAGGCGATCGTCGCCTTGCGGATGCCTTCCTTGATCTCCTCCACCGTCAGCTCTTCGCCTTCGAGGTACTTCATCATCAGTTCGTCGTCGCTCTCGGCGACGGCGTCCAGCAGGCTCAGGCGGAACAATTCGGCCTGTTCCCTCGTATCCTCGGGAATCTCAGTCGCCTCGCTCACCTTGCCGAGATCGTCCGTGTAGACGATCGCCTTCATCTCGATCAGATCGATGATACCCTTGTAGGTATCCTCAAAGCCGATCGGCAGCTGGATGGGAACCGCATTGGCGCCAAGCCGGCTTTTCATCATATCGATGACCCGGTAAAAATCGGCGCCGATGATATCCATTTTGTTAACGTACGCCATGCGGGGAACGCCGTATTTGTCGGCCTGCCGCCAAACCGTCTCGGACTGGGGTTCTACCCCGCCCTTCGCGCAGAAAACGGCAACCGCGCCGTCAAGCACCCTAAGCGAACGCTCCACCTCAACGGTAAAGTCCACGTGTCCTGGTGTGTCGATAATGTTTATACGATGCTCGTTCCACTGGCACGTCGTAGCTGCGGAGGTAATGGTAATGCCCCTCTCTTGCTCCTGCACCATCCAGTCCATCGTAGCCGCGCCATCATGCACTTCACCGATCTTGTGAACTCTGCCTGTATAGAATAAGATGCGTTCAGTTGTAGTAGTCTTGCCGGCGTCGATATGAGCCATGATGCCGATGTTCCGCGTCTTATCGAGTGGAAACTTTCTGGCCACCATTATCACTCCTTACTCGGACCACAAGCCCGGCCCGGAATTACCACCGGTAATGGGCGAAAGCCTTGTTGGCCTCGGCCATCTTATGGGTATCTTCTCTCTTCTTGACCGACGCGCCGGTGTTGTTGGCCGCATCCATCAGCTCGGCGGCAAGCCGTTCGTGCATGGTCTTCTCGCCGCGGTTGCGGGAGTAATTGACCAGCCAGCGGATACCCAGCGACAGGCGGCGATCGGCGCGAACCTCGACCGGAACCTGGTAGTTGGCGCCGCCGACCCGGCGGGCCCGCACTTCCAGAACCGGCATAACATTCTTGAGCGCCGTCTCGAAAACTTCGAGCGGGTCTTTACCGGTCTTCGACCGGATAATATCGAACGCATCGTAAACAATGCCTTCTGCTACACCTTTTTTGCCCGCCATCATGATCTTATTGATGAATCTGGTGACAAGTTTTGAATTGTACACCGGATCCGGCAACACGTCACGCTTGGGCACAGGACCCTTTCTTGGCATCTTAACCCTCCTTCAACAGAAAACTTGCTTGCGAAAGCCTACTTCTTGGGGCGCTTGGCGCCGTACTTCGACCTGGCCTGGCCGCGTTTGGCCACACCGGCGGTATCGAGCGCGCCGCGGATAATGTGATAACGCACGCCCGGCAGGTCCTTGACACGGCCGCCTCGGATAAGAACCACCGAGTGCTCCTGAAGGTTATGGCCGATGCCCGGAATGTAGGCGGTCACTTCGATACTGTTGGTAAGACGCACCCTGGCGACCTTACGCAGTGCGGAATTAGGCTTCTTCGGAGTAGTCGTGTATACCCTCGTGCATACCCCGCGCTTTTGGGGACATTCCTTCAAAGCGGGCGCCGTGGACTTTCTCTCCAGCTCTTCTCTGCCTTTGCGTACCAATTGACTGATTGTCGGCATAAATACACCTCCTTCCCTAAAATGAGTTGTAAATTAATTTTGCCCCTTGCGGCTTTTGCAAGGGGCAAAACGGTTAACACCTGTCCCTTACTAAACCTTAATTACGGCGACAGCCGCCGCACCGACCTCGATGCCGCAGGCCTTGCCCAGATCAACCATGCTTGGCGCCATTTCCACCTTCACGCCGGCGCGGGCGCAGGCCTCGCGGAGCGGCGCGGTGACCCGGATATCGGCGTCATCGGCCAAAAAGACCAGGCAGGCCTGGCCCTTCTCAACCGCTTTCGCCGCCTGCTTGGCACCGACGACTTTTCTGGCGTCTTTCAAGGTGCCGATCGGCATGGACGGTCACTCCTCAGCAACAAACTGATAGGGTAAAAAAGCCAATAACGCCATGGGCACTCTAATATATTAGCATCACAGCCCGGCTGTGTCAAGAGATTTACTGAGGTCTTGGCAACAATATTATACCCACGCCCCCTAGTGTATCATCCCTATACTTTAGGATTGCCTGAGAAGTCCATCTGCGGCGTTGCTCCTCAAAGCGCTTGCTCGCGTACATCCGAGTACGCGTCGCAGCGCGCTTTTCCGGTGCGCCTTGCATCTGGAGCTTCTCAGACAATCCCGGCATTACAGGTTACGGGGGGTTACGTTTTATTCGGCCTGTCCGGCGGACATCTTCCGCAGCTTGATGTTGCGGTAGCGGCTCATGCCCGTGCCGGCCGGCACCAGCTTGCCGATAATGACGTTCTCCTTCAGACCGAGCAGCGGGTCGACCTTGCCCTTGATAGCGGCCTCGGTCAGCACGCGGGTCGTCTCCTGGAAGGACGCCGCCGACAGGAAGGAATCGGTCGCCAGCGACGCCTTGGTGATGCCAAGCAGGATGGGCCTAGCCACCGACGGCTCGCCTCCGGTCTCGATAACCCCGGCGTTCTCCTCCTCGAAGGTATTGATATCGATATACTCGCCGGGCAGGAGCTCGGTATCGCCCGGTTCCTCGATCTTCACCTTGTGGAGCATCTGGCGGACCATGACCTCGATATGCTTATCGTTGATCTCAACGCCCTGGGACTTATAAACCTTCTGCACCTCGTGCACCAGGTAGCGCTGAGTATCGCGCAGGCCGCTCACCCGCAGGATATCGTGCGGATTGACCGAACCCTCGGTCACGCGTTCCCCGGCCTTGACGGGCATGCCGTCCTTGACGATTATCCGCGCACCGTACGGGATCTGGTACACCCGCTCTTCGCCGACCGTCGGCACCACCGTCACCCGGCGGATGCCCTTGACCTCCTTGATGTCGGCCGTGCCGTCCACCTCGGTAATGATCGCCGGCCGCTTCGGCTTGCGGGCCTCGAACAGCTCCTCGACCCTCGGCAGACCCTGCGTGATATCCTCGCCGGCGACGCCGCCGGTGTGGAAAGTACGCATCGTCAGCTGCGTGCCCGGCTCGCCGATCGACTGGGCCGCGATGATGCCCACCGCCTCGCCCACGTCCACCATATGACCGGTGGCGAGATTGCGGCCGTAGCACTTGATGCACACGCCATACTGCGATTTGCAGGTCAGCACCGAACGGATCAGCACCTGCTCGCGCACCTTGGCGACCTTATCGGCCAGTTCCTCGGTAATCTCATCGTTAAGCTTGACAACCACCTCGCCGGTGGCGGGATCGGTGATCTCCTCGGCCGCTACCCGGCCGACGATGCGGTCCTTGAGGGACTCGATAACGCCCGTACCCTCGGTGATCGCCTCGACCTCGATGCCCTTGATATTATTGTTGCGAACCTTGACCTCGCGCACATCGCCGGCGAGAATCTCCTCGATAAGCTCCTCGGTCAGCGGCGTATCGGCGGCGACAACCTCGTCGCCGGCGTAGTTCCTGACCGGCTCGACGGTATTCTTGCCCAGCATCTCCCGCAGCATCGACTCCCGGAGAGCCTCCCGCAGCTTCTCTTCCGGTTCGCCCAGCTGGATAGTCTCCACAGCGGCGAACTGGCTGACGTCCTCCTCGGTCGCGGTCGACAGACCATACAGCGTCAGGAACGGCACCCCGTGCTCGCCGAAAATCAGCAGATAATCGTCGTCCAGCGGCGTATCGCGGAGAGCGACAATCTGGCCGGTATGGGGGCTGATGACATCCTCGGCCAGCACGCGGCCGAGCAGGGTATCGCGCAGGAACGCGATCGCGCTGGCGCTCGACTGCGTCAGGCGGGCCTTCTCGCGCACCAGATTAATGCCGACGATATCGCAGTCATCCTCGCGCACGATCACGTCCTGGGCCACATCCACCAGGCGGCGGGTCAGATAGCCCGAGTCGGCGGTCCGCAGCGCGGTGTCGACCAAGCCCTTGCGGGCGCCGTGCGTCGAGATGAAGTACTCCAGAACAGTCAGGCCCTCGCGGAAATTGGCCTTGATCGGCAAGTCGATAATGCGGCCGGAGGGGTCGGCCATCAGGCCGCGCATCCCCGCCAGCTGACGGATCTGCTGGATATTGCCGCGGGCGCCGGACGTCGCCATCATATACACCGGGTTGAACCGGTCGAGCGAAGTCATCAGCGCCGTCGTCACATCGTCCGTCGCCTTACTCCACATGTCGATAATCTTCTTATAGCGCTCATCCTCGGTGATCAGGCCGCGGCGGTACTGCTTATCGATCAGGTCGACCTGCGTCTCGGTCTTGGCGAGAATATCCTTCTTCGCTTCAGGAATCTTGATATCGGAAATCGCGATCGTAATGCCGGCCCGGCACGCGAACGAAAAGCCCAGCTTCTTGACGCCGTCGAGAACGGCCGCCGTCTTGCCGGTGCCGTAGCGACGGTAGCAATCGGCAACAAGCTTGCCCAGTTGCTTCTTATCCATCAGGCCGCCGAGATGCCACTCGCCGTCCTTCTGGTGGAAGTGCCTCAGCTCAGGCGGCAGCGCCTCGCTGAAAATAATGCGGCCGACGGTCGTATTCACGCGACCGTGCTCAGGATACCGCACCGTGATCTTCGCCTGGAGGTCAAGCTCCTTATGGTGGTAGGCCAGCTGCGCCTCGTTGGCGTTAGCGAAAACCCGCCCCTCGCCGAGGCCGCCTTCCTTCTCGATCGTCAAATAATACGACCCGAGAACCATATCCTGGGTGGGCGTAGCCACCGGTTTGCCGTCCTTGGTCGACAGGATATTGTGCGCGCTCAGCATTAAGAGGCGCGCCTCGGCCTGGGCCTCGGCCGACAGCGGCACATGGACCGCCATCTGGTCGCCGTCGAAGTCGGCGTTGTACGCAGTACACACCAACGGGTGAATCTTGATCGCCCGGCCCTCGGACAACACCGGCTCGAACGCCTGGATGCCGAGGCGGTGAAGCGTCGGGGCGCGATTGAGGAGCACCGGGTGCTCCTTGATGACCTCCTCGAGGACATCCCACACCTCCGGCCGGACCCTCTCCACCATGCGCTTGGCGCTCTTGATATTGTGGGCGTGGCCGGCGTTCACCAGCTTCTTCATAACGAACGGCTTAAACAGCTCCAGCGCCATCTCCTTCGGCAGGCCGCACTGGTGCAGCTTCAGCTCCGGCCCGACAACGATAACCGAACGGCCGGAATAGTCGACGCGCTTACCCAAAAGGTTCTGGCGGAACCGGCCCTGCTTGCCCTTGAGCATATCCGACAGCGACTTCAGCGGGCGGTTGCCCGGCCCCGTCACCGGCCGGCCGCGGCGGCCGTTGTCGATCAGCGCGTCCACCGCCTCCTGCAGCATCCTTTTCTCATTGCGCACGATAATATCGGGAGCGCCGAGATCCAGCAGCCTTTTCAGACGGTTGTTGCGGTTGATAACCCGGCGGTACAGATCGTTCAGATCGGACGTCGCGAAGCGGCCGCCGTCGAGCTGGACCATCGGCCGCAGCTCGGGCGGAATCACCGGCACCACATCGAGAATCATCCACGAAGGATCGTTGCCCGACTTGCGGAACGCCTCCACAACCTCCAGGCGGCGGATCGCCCGCACCTTGCGCTGGCCGCTCACCTCGCGGAGCTCCTGGCGGAGTTCGCGGCTGAGCTTCTCAAGATCGAGCTCGTCCAAAAGCCTCTTGATCGCCTCGGCGCCCATGCCCACCTTAAAAGCATGGCCGTACTTCTCGCGGTAATCGCGGTACTCGTTCTCGGTCAAAAGCTGCTTCTTCATCAGCGGCGTATCGCCGGGATCGAGCACGATATACGAAGCGAAATAAAGCACCTTCTCCAGCGCGCGGGGCGAAATATCGAGAATAAGCCCCATGCGGCTGGGAATGCCTTTGAAATACCAGATATGCGACACCGGCGCGGCCAACTCGATATGGCCCATCCGGTCGCGGCGCACCTTCGAGCGGGTAACCTCCACGCCGCAGCGGTCGCAGACAATGCCTTTATAGCGGATGCGTTTATACTTGCCGCAATGACACTCCCAGTCCCTCGTCGGCCCGAAAATCTTCTCGCAGAAAAGACCTTCGCGCTCGGGTTTAAGGGTGCGGTAATTAATCGTCTCCGGCTTCTTGACCTCGCCATGGGACCACGCCCGGATCTGATCGGGCGAAGCCAACCCTATGCGCATGGAATCGAAGTTATTGACATCCAACAAGGGCGTATCGCTCCCTTCACTCTTCAAGCCTACCTTACCACGTCAACCGACGCCGCCGGCTTCAGCCGGCCTGACGGACACCCGCCTCGCGGTTACTCGCTCTCTTCCCCGTCATCGACCTCCTCGAGATACTCGCGGGGGGAGACCTTTTTCTCCTTTTTGACGACTGCCGCCTTCTTGGCGCCGGCCTTGCGGAGCGGAGACTCGAAATCCTCCTCGATCTCGCGCGGGCTAACCGACGGCTGCATCTCGCCCAACTCGGCGATGATATCAAGCTCCTCCTCGATCGGCTCGATATCGTCGGAAGCCTCCAGCTCGTCGACCATATCGGGCTCGAACTCGGTCATCTTGCGTTCGTGCGGCAACACGCGGCCGCCGCCCTCGTCGCCGATGGACAGCTCCAGCTCCTTGGCCGTCTCGTGGATATCCTCGTCCGACTCGCGGATGAGAATCTCCTGAGCGTCCTCCGACAGCACCTTCACATCCAAACCGATGCTCTGCAGCTCCTTGATAAGAACCTTAAACGACTCGGGCACGCCCGGCTCGGGAACATTCTCGCCCTTGACAATCGCCTCGTACGTCTTCACGCGGCCGACGACATCGTCGGACTTCACCGTCAGCAGCTCCTGCAGCGTATAAGCCGCGCCGTACGCCTCCAGTGCCCAGACCTCCATCTCGCCGAAGCGCTGGCCGCCGAACTGCGCCTTGCCGCCCAGCGGCTGCTGGGTAACGAGAGAGTACGGGCCGGTCGAACGGGCGTGAATCTTGTCGTCCACAAGGTGAGCCAGCTTCAGCATATACACATAGCCGACAGTGACATGATTGTCGAACGGCTCGCCCGTGCGGCCGTCGAAAAGCTGCGACTTGCCGTCGTCCGGCAGGCCGGCCATATGGAGCGTCCGGAAGACCTCCTCCTCGGTTGCGCCGTCAAAGACAGGCGTCGCCATATGCACGCCGGCGTCGTCGGGCCTCAGCGTGCCGTGGCGGTCGAAATCGTAGCCCACGGTGCGCAAACGCTCCTCGATGCCCTCATCCATCTTCGTCACCTGCATCCCGAGCGTCGCCGCCGCCCAGCCGAGATGCGTCTCCAGCACCTGGCCGATATTCATACGGGACGGAACACCCAGCGGATTCAGCACGATCTGGATCGGCGTGCCATCGGGCAGGAAAGGCATATCCTCCTCAGGCAGAATGCGCGACACGACACCCTTGTTACCGTGGCGGCCCGCCATCTTATCGCCCTCGGAAATCTTGCGCTTCTGAGCGATATACACCCGCACAAGCTGATTGACGCCCGGCGGCAACTCGTCGCCGTTCTCGCGGGTGAACACCTTCACATCGACGATCTTACCGGCCTCGCCGTGGGGCACGCGGAGCGAAGTATCCCGCACCTCGCGCGCCTTCTCGCCGAAAATCGCCCTCAACAGGCGTTCCTCGGCCGTCAGCTCGGTCTCGCCCTTCGGCGTCACCTTGCCGACCAGAATATCGCCCGGTCTCACCTCGGCGCCCACGCGGATAATGCCGCGGTCGTCAAGATCGCGCAGCACCTCTTCGGCCACATTGGGGATATCGCGGGTAATCTCCTCCGGGCCGAGCTTGGTATCGCGCGCGTCGCACTCATACTCCTCTATATGAATAGAAGTGAAAACATCTTCCTTAACCAGCTTCTCGGACAGCAGGATGGCGTCCTCGTAATTGTAGCCCTCCCACGGCATGAACGCCACCAGCACATTGTAACCCAAAGCCAACTCGCCGTAATCGGTCGACGGGCCGTCGGCCAGCACCTGGCCCTTCTCCACCCGCTCGCCGTGTACGACCACCGGCTTCTGATTCATGCACGTCCCCTGGTTGGAACGGATATACTTAAGCAGCTTATAGCTATCCAGCCCGCCCTTCTCCGTGCGGATCTGGATATCGTTCGCCGTGACCCTTTCCACCTTGCCGGCGTTCTTCGCCAGCACGACGACCCCCGAATCGCGGGCCGCCTTAAACTCCATCCCCGTGCCCACAAGCGGCGCCTGCGTCTTGAGGAGCGGCACAGCCTGACGCTGCATATTCGCGCCCATCAGCGCGCGGTTGGCGTCGTCGTTCTCCAGGAACGGAATCATCGCCGTCGCGATCGACACGACCTGCTTCGGCGAAACGTCCATATAGTCCACATTCTCGGCCGGCACCACCAGGATATCGTGCTTATAGCGCACCGAAACCCGCGGCTCCACGAACCAGCCGTCCTCGCCCAGCACCTCATTGGCCTGAGCGATAATCATCTCATCCTCTTCGTCCGCCGTAAGATACAACACCTCTTCGGTCACCTTGCGGTTCTCGCGGTCCACCTTGCGGTACGGCGTCTCGATAAAGCCGAACTCGTTAATGCGGGCAAACGTCGACAGCGAACCGATAAGACCGATGTTCGGGCCCTCCGGCGTCTCGATCGGGCACATCCGGCCATAGTGGGAATGGTGAACGTCGCGAACCTCGAAACCGGCGCGCTCGCGGCTGAGGCCGCCGGGACCGAGAGCCGACAGACGGCGCTTGTGGGTCAGCTCGGCCAGCGGGTTAGTCTGATCCATAAACTGCGACAACTGGCTCGACCCGAAAAACTCCTTAATCGCCGCCACCACCGGGCGGATATTGATCAGCGCCTGCGGCGTGATAACATCGATATCCTGGATCGTCATCCGCTCCTTGACCACCCGCTCCATGCGGGAAAGGCCGATGCGGAACTGGTTCTGCAGCAGCTCGCCCACCGAACGCAGGCGGCGGTTGCCGAGATGGTCGATATCGTCAACGTTGCCGTGGCCGTCCATCAGGTTCAGCAAATAGCTGACCGCGGCGATAATATCTTCCCTGGTAATCGTCCGGTGGGTATAAGGCAGCGCCGGGTTGGCCAGCACCTTGACCACCGAGCCGTCCTTCTGGCGCAGCTTCACCTCAATGAGCTGCTGGCCGGCCCAGATACCGCTCTTATCGATACGGGCAAACACCTTTTCGTCGATAACCGTGCCCGCTTCCACCACGATCTCGCCGCTCTCCTTGTCGACCAGCGGCGCATCCAGCGTCTTGCCCATCAGGCGGCGGCGCCAGCCGAGCTTCTTCGTCAGCTTGTAACGGCCGACGGCAGCCAGATCATAACGCTTGGAATCGAAAAACAGCGTCTCCAAAAGCTGGGTCGCATTCTCCACCGTCGGCGGCTCGCCGGGGCGGAGCCGTTTATAAATCTCGACAAGCGCCTCCTCGCGGGAATCGGTATTATCCCGTTCCAGCGTGGCGCGGACGCGAACATCCTCGCCGAAAAGCTCAAGAATCGAAGCGCTCGACGCCCAGCCCAGCGCACGGACAAGCACCGTCACCGGCAGCTTGCGCGTCCGGTCGACCCTGACCGAAACCACCTCGTTGGCGTCGGTCTCAAGCTCCAGCCACGCGCCGCGGTTCGGAATGACCGTCGCGTTATAAAGCTTCTTGCCGCTCGTATCGATCGACTCGCCGTAATAAACGCCCGGCGAACGGACCAACTGACTGACGATAACCCGCTCGGCCCCGTTGATAATAAAAGTGCCGTTATCGGTCATGAGCGGGAAATCGCCCATGAACACTTCCTGTTCCTTGATCTCGCCTGTCTCGCGGTTAATCAGGCGCACGCTGACGCGGAGCGGCGCCGAATAAGTCACGTCGCGCTCCTTGCACTCCTCGACCGCGTACTTCGGTTCCCCCAGCGTGAAATTCTCGAACGACAGCACCAGGTTACCGGTGAAGTCCTGGATTGGGGAAATATCGTGAAATATCTCCTGCAATCCTTCCTTCAAGAACCAGTTGTAGGAATTCTTCTGAATCTCGATGAGATTGGGCATATCCAACACTTCGTTGATCTTGGCATAGCTGTACCTCATCCTATTGCCCACGGGAACAGGATTGAACATTAAAGCCTTCACCCCTTAGCCCATTTTCACGGCCACTTACGCAGCAACACACATGGCAGGAAACAATAAAATGCGAAAAAGAAGCAAGGTTTATACTAGTTTGCATAACCTTGCTCTTTTCAGCTGATGAAAAAAATCCATCCTCCACTATATTACTATTTCCTGCCAATCGTTAAACTATACCGGCCGCAACCGATAAAATTTTCGCAGCAGGAAAATACGTACCGCATTTTAAAATGTTATCATATGGTTTTTACCCTGTCAAGTAACAATTACCCATAAATGAGAAAAGTATCCTGGAAAAAATACGGAGGGCATCGACGATGCCCTCCGCTCGGGACCTTGGAACTCTTACTTAACGTCGACGGAAGCGCCGGCTTCGGTCAACTTGGCTTTGAGAGCCTCGGCATCGGCTTTGGAAATCTTTTCTTTAACAGGCTTGGGAGCGCCGTCGACCAGGTCTTTGGCTTCCTTCAGGCCCAGGCCGGTGACTTCGCGGACAACCTTGATAACGTTGATCTTGGCAGCGCCGGCGCTGGTCAGGATAACATCGAACTCGGTCTGCTCTTCGGCGGCCGGAGCGGCGGCAGAAGCGGCGGCGGGGGCGGCGGCCATAGCCACGGGGGCGGCGGCGCTAACGCCGAACTTCTCTTCGAGGGCCTTGATAAGCTCGGCCAGTTCGAGAACGGTCATCTTCTCGATAGCTTCCATGATTTGCTCTTTGTTCATTTTGATATACCTCCAATACTTTCTTAAAGTTAATTTTTTTTTGGGGGGAACCCTATCCAGCCAGACTACGCAGTGGCTTCCTTCTGCTTGCGGATAGCCTCCAGCGCATACACCAGATTGCTCGGGATACCGTTAAGCGTACGCACGAAGCCGGCAATCGGCGCCTGCATCGTACCCAGCAGCGTGGCGACGAGCACTTCGCGCGGCGGCAGGGTAGCCAGCGCCTTCACACCGGCGGCGTCGATAACCTTGCCTTCCACCAGGCCGGCCTTGATCTCCAGCGCCTGCAGCTTGTTCTCCCTGATGAAATCGGAGAGAATCTTGGCGGGAGCCACCGGATCGGTCTCGGACAGCGCAATAGCCGTCGGGCCTTCCAGATACTTGTCGAGCCCTTCGATACCGGCATCCTTGGCGGCGAAGCGGGTCATCGTATTCTTCACGACGCGATACTCCACGCCAGCCTCGCGCAGCTTGCGGCGCATCTTGGTATCCATCGCCACAGTCAGGCCGCGGTAGTTGGTAAGCACGGCGCCCTTGGTGGCGGCCAGCTTATCCTTCAGCTCGCTGACGACCGCCTTCTTCTCGGTCAAAACTGCCTTTTCCTTTTCCACAAACACACCTCCTCGCTGATAAAACATCCGGAGAATATAAACTAAAAGGCGACCTGCCGGCGGTAAACACCGGAGGTCGCCATGGCAAAGCCAATTAGCGCGGAGCTCCGGCCTCGGCAGGCGGGTTTTAACCCATTACACATACCTGCTGTCTACAGCCATCAAATTCGGCTCTCACTTGGGAAAGCCACATTCTATTAAAGTCAGCCTCTTATTTATACTACACTTTCAAGGCTTTGTCTACTCTTTTTTCGCGCCTTGCGCCTTGAGCGGGTTGACCTTCACACCGGGGCCCATCGTCGTCGACAGGGTGATGCCCCTGAGATACTGGCCCTTGGCCGCCGACGGTTTGACCTTGATCAGCGTGTCCAGCAGCGTGTAGAAGTTGCCGGCCAGCTTGTCGTTATCGAACGAAACCTTGCCGATCGGGGCGTGAATGTTGCCCGCCTTATCGGTACGGTACTCGATCTTACCGGCTTTGATCTCGTTCAGAGCGCGGGTGATATCCATCGTCACCGTGCCGACCTTGGGGTTCGGCATCAGGCCCTTGGGACCGAGGATCTTGCCCAGCTTGCCCACCATACCCATCATATCGGGGGTGGCCACAGCCACATCAAAATCCGACCAGCCGCCCTGGATCTTCTCAACCATATCCTCGGCGCCGACGAAATCGGCTCCCGCCGTTTCCGCCTCCTTGGCCTTCTCGCCCTTGGCGAACACCAGAACCGTCTTGGTCTTGCCGGTGCCGTGGGGCAGGACGACCGCGCCGCGGACCTGCTGATCGGCGTGCTTGGGGTCGACCCCGAGCCTGACCGCCACCTCGACCGTCTCGTCGAACTTGGCGCTGGCGGTCTTCTTAACAATCTCCACAGCCTCTTCCGGGTCGTAGAGCTTGTTCTTCTCGATCAGCTTGAAAGCTTCAGCGTATTTTTTACCGTGTTTCGGCATTGGTAAATCCTCCTAAAAAATAATGTGGTGATAACGGGAAACCCTCCCACATCGCCCTCGGCTGACAATCAGCCTCGAACTGAGCACCGCCGACTAGTCGACGATGTCGATGCCCATGCTGCGCGCCGTGCCTTCGATCATCCGCATAGCGGCTTCGACGCTGGCGGCGTTCAGATCTTGCATCTTGGTCTCGGCGATTTCGCGCACCTTGGCCCGCGAAACCTTGGCGACCTTCTTCTTGTTCGGCTCGCCCGACGCCGTCTCGATACCGGCGGCCTTCTTCAGAAGGATCGCGGCCGGGGGCGTCTTGGTGATGAAAGAAAACGACCTGTCTTCAAACACGGTAATCTCTACCGGGATAATCAGACCAGCCTGAGCCGCCGTCCTCTCGTTGAACTCCTTAACAAAAGCCATGATATTGACACCGGCTTGACCGAGGGCGGGACCGACGGGCGGCGCCGGGGTAGCTTTACCGGCGGGAACCTGCAGCTTTACAAGCTTGACAACCTTTTTCGCCATGGTTACACCTCCTTACCCTAAAATGTGGTAATGGCGGGCCGAAGCCCTCCCACTATTGAACCGCCGCGAGGCGGCAGTACACCAGCTATAGTTTGTCTATCTGAGTATAGTCCAATTCGACCGGCGTCTCGCGCCCGAACATATTGACAAGCACCTTCAGCTTGCCGCGGTCGGGATAAACGTCGGTGACCGTGGCGGTCCAGTTCTCGAACGCGCCGGAGGTAATGCGAACCACTTCCTGCGGCTTGACGTCGATCTTCTTCGCCTTGATCTCTTCCATACCCATCGACTTGAGAATATTCTTGGCCTCGGCCTGCGTAAGCGGGATGGGCTTCGAACCTGACCCCACGAAACCCGTGACGCCAGGGGTATTGCGCACGACATACCATGACCTGTCGTTCACGGTCATCTCAACAAGCACGTACCCGGGAAAGACCTTCTTCTTCGAAATCTTCTTCTTGCCGTCCTTGTACTCCACCTCGTCTTCCATCGGAACGAGCACACGGAAAATCTCATTTTCCATGCCCATGGAGTGGACCTTCTTTTCGAGATTGGCCTTCACCTTGTTCTCATAGCCCGAGTAGGTGTGAATGACATACCACTTCTTATCCGATTCCATCGTATAAGGGCCGCGCGGCGCGGGCCCCCACCCCCTTAGCTACACTCACTATTTAAGCGGGACATTATTTAAGCAGGGCCTTCAGAGCCTCGGTGAACCCGGCGTCCATCACCCAGATGACAAAGGCGGCGACTACAACAGAAATAAAAACAACCCCCGTGTAGGCGGAGAGTTCTTTCTTATCCGGCCACGACACCTTTTTGAGTTCGGCTTTAACCTCCCGCAAAAAGCGCTTCATGCCGGAGGTCCTTGATTTTATCGCTGTTTCCTGGGCAGTCACTTTCTCACATCCCTCTCAATACTGCCAGACACATGCAAAAACCGTGTGGCAGGGGCAGTAGGACTTGAACCCACAACCAACGGTTTTGGAGACCGCTACTCTACCAATTGAGCTATGCCCCTACTTATGTTAATGCAGATTAATTATAGATTACTTTGTTTCTTTGTGTAAAGTCGATTTTTTGCAGAACTTGCAGTATTTGTTAAACT
Organism: Sporomusaceae bacterium; assembly: GCA_031460455.1. Classification (NCBI taxonomy): domain Bacteria; kingdom Bacillati; phylum Bacillota; class Negativicutes; order Selenomonadales; family Sporomusaceae; species Sporomusaceae bacterium. Next base: position 46,585 of record JAVKTQ010000008.1, on the reverse strand, counting down.
CCATACGGTCCGGGTCGTTCTTCTTGTTCTTGTTCGTCTGATAGTTGCGCTGCTTGCACTCGGTACAGGCAACGGTGATCGCCACACGCATCGATTACACCTCACTTGCTAGTCATAAATGTCGCTAATATAGAGTATCACAAGAGTTACGGACATGTCAATAGTCCAGTACACGTATCCCCGTTTGTCATATTTCGGTCGCCGATAAGCTTCGTCTAGCGTTGTTGCCCCTGCGGGCGCTTGCTAGCGTACGCCCAAGTACGCGTCGCTGCGCGTCCTCGGTGCGCCTAGCTATACTCGCTTCTCGGCGACCTCGGCCTTGTTCAACAAAAGAAAGACGCGGGCAGGGTCTCCCCTGCCCAATAATTATGCCTAATATAACGGGCGTTTATTCCTGCCTGATAAACGTCAGCAGATAACCGTCGAGATCGCGGACGGTGAACTGGCGCATCCCGTACTCGGTCGTGAAAATCGGCCTGACCACATCGGCCCCCGCGGCCGTCACCCGGCCGTAGTAATCGTCGATATCGCCGTCCAGCCTCACGTTCAGATCCACGCCCCGGCCCCGCGGCCACACCGCGGCTTCCATACCGTACTTGGCCGCGAACCCCGTCGCCGCCTCAAGCATCAGCCGCGCGCCCTCGCGTCCCATCGTCGCGAAAACCGGCTCCGCCTCAGGGTAAACGAACTCGCGGACAAACAGCAGCTTGCGCTCGTAATACTCCACCGCCGCCCGCACATCGTCCACAGCCAGCAGCGGGACGAAAGCGGCCACGCTACTCGCTGATCGCGGTGACAACGCCGGCGCCGACCGTGCGGCCGCCTTCGCGGATCGCGAACCGCAGGCCTTCCTCGATCGCGATCGGCGTAATCAGCGCGATCGCCATCTGGATGTTATCGCCAGGCATTACCATCTCGACGCCCTCCGGCAGAGTCACCACGCCGGTTACGTCCGTCGTCCGGAAGTAAAACTGCGGACGGTAGCCGTTAAAGAACGGCGTATGGCGGCCGCCCTCTTCCTTCGACAGCACGTACACCTCGGCTTTATACTGGGTGTGCGGCTTGATCGAACCCGGCTTCGCCAGTACCTGGCCGCGCTCGATTTCCTTGCGGTCAACGCCGCGCAGCAGCGCGCCGATATTGTCGCCCGCCACTGCCGAATCAAGCAGCTTGCGGAACATTTCCACGCCCGTTACGACCGTCGATTTCGGTTTCTCGGTCATACCGACGATCTCGACAGTATCGCCAACCTTGACCTGACCGCGTTCCACACGGCCGGTCGCCACGGTGCCGCGGCCCGTGATCGTGAACACGTCCTCGACAGGCATCAGGAAAGGCTTGTCGGTCGCGCGCTCCGGAGTCGGGATGTACTCGTCGACGGCATCCATCAGCTCCATGATCTTGCCGCACCACTGGCAGTCGCGCTTCGCGCAGCCGCAGGCCAGCGCCTTGGTCGCCGAGCCGGAGACTACCGGGATGTCGTCGCCGGGGAACTCGTAGCTCGACAGCAGCTCGCGCACTTCCATCTCCACCAGCTCCATCAGCTCGGCGTCGTCAACCATATCGGCCTTGTTCAGGAACACCACCATCGCCGGCACGCCGACCTGGCGGGAGAGCAGGATGTGTTCGCGGGTCTGGGGCATCGGGCCGTCGGCCGCGCTTACCACCAGGATAGCGCCGTCCATCTGGGCGGCCCCGGTGATCATGTTCTTGACATAGTCGGCGTGGCCGGGGCAGTCGACGTGCGCGTAGTGGCGCTTCTCGGTCTCGTATTCCACGTGGGCGGTGTTGATCGTAATGCCGCGCTCGCGCTCTTCCGGCGCCTTGTCGATCTGGTCGTAGGCGACGAACGTCGCGCCGCCCGACTTGGACAGCAGCAGCGTGATAGCCGCGGTCAGCGAGGTCTTGCCATGGTCGACGTGACCGATGGTGCCAATGTTAACGTGCGGTTTGGTCCTCTCAAACTTCTTCTTTGCCATATTCCTCTTCCTCCTTAACCCTAGTCGCCCGGACGCGGTGACAACACTAGTATTTTACAAAACAAGGATATTCTATAAGTTAAGGTAAATTCCTGCACGCCACCCCTCCCAACCGGCGGACAAGACGCAAAAAACCCCCGCCCGACAGGCAGGGGCCAAAGGTTGCCGAAATCTACCGCGGCACGACCGTATACGTCACCAGCACCGTCCCGTACTGATCCACGAACGCAATACGCACTGGCCTGCTGAAATCGAGATTTACCCGGTCCACCGCCAGATAATCGTCCGTCTTCGTCGCCGCCTTATCGCCGGCCTGCGGGCTCTTCGCGCGCACCGTCACCGTCAGATCGTTGCCGCTCCGCACCACCTTCGCGATGCCCACCCCGTACCCCTGCGGCGACACCGACCCGACATGGGCAAACAGCAGCATCTGCCGGCCAAAGTCGAGCTTATCGAGCACGTCGGCGGGGATTGTCGTCGCCAGGCCCGCCGGCCGCGGGTCCTGCAGCGCGATGCCGAAAGACATATCGCCGGGATAAACCGCCTCAGTCCAATTCCAGGTATTAAACGCCTCGGTCGCAAAAACCGTCGTCTGCTCGGCCGGGGCTGTCGGCGTCGGCAGCAGCGCCGCGCCCGGAAAAAAGCTGGCCGGCGTATAAGTGGCCGGATGGTTCATATCGCCGATCCCGCGGATAGTCGTGATAACCCACGAATCGCCGGCCCGCTCCAGGTCGACCTTGAACGTCTGCCCGTCATGCCGCACCCGCACCGTCGCCCTGTTCGCCGTCTTCGACAGCAGCGAAAAAGAATCACTGTGAACATCGAAACCGAACGTCGCCGCCTTATCCATCACCACCTGCACCGGGCTCCGCGTCTCCGAGCGGTCGCGGTCGCGCCAATCCTGCCGGTCGCGGTCCCTGTCGCCGTCCCGGTCCCGCTCGCGGGCCGCCTCGGCGGCCCCGCCGCCCTGGTCCTGGACCGTCGCCTCATCCACCGCGCTCTCCGCCGGCAGACTCGGCGCCGCCAACACCTTCGCCACCGGGAACCCGTGCAGCAGCGCCGTCGACATCACCGCCGCCGTCGCCGCCGCGACCGCCATCTTCCGATACCGCCGCTTCATCCGTCTCTTCTTTGTCGTCGTATGCAATACGCTCCCCTCCCCGTCGTCGTATTTATTTTTAGTCTTCGCCGGGGAAGGCGTCTATTTCCGAAGTATATATTGGCAATTGAGTCGCACAAACGCGGCAAAACCCCCGCATCCCTGCGGGGGTTTTGTCCAAAATGGTGGCGGCGCACGGATTTGAACCGCGGACCCAGCGGGTATGAACCGCTTGCTCTAGCCAACTGAGCTACGCCGCCAAAAAAAATGGAGCTAGTGACCGGGATTGAACCGGTGACCTTATCCTTACCAAGGATACGCTCTACCAACTGAGCTACACCAGCATTTATACCGGCCGGCGGATAACCGTCGGCCGGATATTCACTTGGTTGCGGGGGCAGGATTTGAACCTGCGACCTTCGGGTTATGAGCCCGACGAGCTGCCAGCTGCTCCACCCCGCGATGTGCAAAACGCCAATCTCCAGCAGATGAGGTAAATGGTGGAGGGGGGTGGATTCGAACCACCGAAGCGAAACGCGGCAGATTTACAGTCTGCTCCCTTTAGCCACTCGGGAACCCCTCCATATTATGCTGTGGAGCTGGCGAAGGGAATCGAACCCCCAACCGCGGGTTTACAAAACCCGTGCTCTGCCGATTGAGCTACGCCAGCGAAGGTCTGCGTCTTTAGTGACAGAAGTTATTATATAATAACCGTCTCTTTATGTCAATAGACCGCAACGAATTCCTGACGAAACCTATTGGGCTCGTTCCACCTGACGAGATATAAGTTTATCATACCTCCCTCGGCCGCGCAAGTGGTAAATCGTGTATTTTTATCGCGTTATCCGCCCCCCGGGGCCACCCCCATCCTGCCGCGCTTTTCCGCGGTGGCGGCACCGCCCCTTGCCGCCCGCTCTGCCGACACAGTAATTGTCGAAAGTTGCAGAAAAACTTTCATATTTTTGCTATAATCTTACTATACAATCATACACCGCTTGGACGGCCGCAGGCAAACCCGCCCTCAGCCCCACCCCGCCCGGCCGCGATAACATCTATACTGATCGTTATAAAGCGCGGGGGGGAATCAGACGCGATGGCAACCATCCTATTACCGACAAACGCCCTCAAACCCGGAATGACGGTAGCGGAAAGCGTATGCGCCGACAAACAGGTCATCCTGCAGGAAAACACCGTCCTCACCAGCAACATCATCCGCCGCCTCGCCGCCTGGCACGTTCGCAGCGTACGGGTCAACCAGGAGCCGAGCTACGAAGACGGCGCCAGATCCATCGCCAACCTCAGCGCCGAATTCGTCAAGGAAAACCCCGCCTTCTTCGAGCAGTACGGCAAAGCGATAACCACCGCGGGCAAACTCTTCCACCTCATGCGCGAACAACAGACCGTGCCCTTCCAGGAACTCCGCCAGCTCGCCACCGTCAACCTCTACAACCTGCTGCGCAACAAAGGCATCCTCGGCAACCTCTACCGGCTCAAATCCTACACCGACTACACCTTCATGCACGCCGTCGACGTCGGCCTCCTCTCCGGGCTGCTGGCCATGTGGAACGGCCTGCCCGAGGAAGAGATAAAAAGCCTCATCCTCTGCGGCGTCATGCACGATATCGGCAAATCGCAGATCCCCCTGTCCATCCTCAACAAACCTGGGAAACTCAACGCCGAAGAGCGGAAAACCGTCATCCTCCATCCCGAATACGGCTACTACATGACCAAAAGCATCCCCGGCATCACCCCCGACGTGCAATACGCCGTCTGGCACCACCACGAGCGCGAAAGCGGCGAAGGCTATCCCGGCCAGCTGCGCGGCGACCGCATCCACCCCTACGCCAAAATCGTCGCCATCGCCGACACCTACGACGCCCTCACCACCGACAAAGCCTACCAGAAAAGCGTCACCCCCTTCCAGGCGCTCGAAACCCTCCAGGACCTCATGTTCATCCACCTAGAGCGCGAGCTCAGCCAAACCTTCATCCGCAACGTCATCTACAGCCTGATGGGCTCCACCGTCCTGCTAAGCGACGGCGCCCAGGCCGAAGTGCTCCAGCTTGCCCACTACATGTCCTGCAAACCCGTCGTCGCCACCAACAACGGCCTCATCGCCGACCTGCACCTGAGCAACAGGACGACCATCGTCGAAGTCCTCAAATTCCGCCAATAGCCCAGGTTGCCGATAATACCCCCAAACCAAAAACCCGCCCTCCGGCGGGTTTTCTTACATATTATCCTCCACGCGCACCTCATGCCCGCAGCGCAAACACGCTGACCTCCGGCGGGCACCCCAGCCGGAAGGGGAACCAGTGCCCCGCGCCGCTCGACACATACCCCCACAGCCCGTCCTCGCGGTACAGGCCGCGCACATACTTATGCAACGACACCAGCGGCTTGCCGCCGATCACCACCTGCCCGCCGTGGGAATGTCCGGCCAGCGTCAGCGGCACCTTCCCGGCAAACCCGTCGATGATAAAATCGGGATGGTGAGCGATCAACACCCGGACCGCCCCGGCCGGGACGCCCCGGTTAGCGGCCGCGAAACACTCCCGCCGGCGCTCTGCCGGGATATTCATACTGCGGCGGGCGCTCTCGGCCGGCGGATAATCCACCCCCAGCAGATAAAGCGGCCGCTCGCCCGGCACGATCTCCGCCGCGGCGTTCTTGAGGATCTTTATCCCTCCCGCCCGCAGCGTCGCCTCGATCAGGCCGGGATCGCGGAAATACTCGTGATTGCCCCAGCAGAAATACACCCCGTGGGGCACACTCTGCGCCAGCGCGGTCAGCCTTTCCACCGCCGGGCCGATCTGCCGCAGATCGTCGGCAAAATCGCCTGTCATCACCACCAGATCGGGCCGCTCGCCCAGCAGGCGCGCGCACACCTCATCCAGCCTCTCCAGGCTGAAATACTGCCCCACATGCGTATCGCTCACCTGGCCGATCCTGAAGCCGTCGAGGCCGGGCGGCAGATCGGGCATCTTCAGCTCGTGGCGGACGACCGCCAGCTCCACCTGGGCACTGTAGATACCCTGCGCCCCCGGCACGAACGCCGCCAGCGGCGCCGCCGCCAGCGCGCCCCGCAAAAAAGCGCGGCGCGTCATCCCCGGCCCCGCCGGTCCGGACTCCTGCCCCTTCCTTCGCCCCCCGCCCCAGCGGTCGATGACGAAAAACAGCGGCTGCAGAGCGATGAGCACCAGCTGCCCGGCCAACCACACCAACGCGCCGTAGATAAGAAAAATCAGATACTGCTGCGCCGGGTCGGCCGACCAGGGGCGGTGCGGCCAGCCGAACACCAGCACCAGCGCCGCGGCCGCCGTCAGCAGCAGATAAACATACCGCACCATGCGGCCGCGCCAGAAGATAAACAGCCGCGCCAGCAGCCGGTAATTGAGCCAACTCAGAAAGACCGTCAACGCCAGCAGCGAATAAATGGCGAACAGAAAACGCATCAATACCTCCGTAACCTAATCAGACTTATAATACACATTTTGACGCCCGCGGCCCCGATACCTCCTGTCCGTCCCCCGCCATAATCTTCCCCGTTCCGCCGCCGGCAATCAGCCGCCCCCACTCGAATAACCCGCTTTGCGCGTGGTATAATTATCCTGACAAAACCACACCGGGAGGTGACGGCGGGACAACGTCCCGCGCCCCATGGCAAACACCGTCGACATCCAGGCCCTCGCCATCGACGCCGACGTCTTCGGCAGCACCAGCACCATCCACCCTGTCCTCATCCGTGACGATACTGACGGCGCCACCCTCGTCGACACCGGCTACCCCGGCCTCTTCCCCCGCCTCCGCCAGGCCATCGAACGCGCCGGCGTCCCCTTCCCCCAGCTCCGCCGCGTCATCCTCACCCACCAGGACTGGGACCACACCGGCGCCCTCCCCGACCTCCTCGCCGCCGGCCCCGGCATCCTCGTCTGCGCCCACCGCCTCGAAAAACCCTACATCGAAGGCGCCCTCCCCGACTACAAACTCACCCCCGAAAAAATCGCCGCCCGCATCGCCGCCCTCCCCCCGGATATGCGCCCCAGTGCCGCCGCCACCTTCGCCGCCCTTCCCCACGCCCCGGTTGGCCGCGCCCTTGAAGACAGCGAACTCCTCCCCTGGCACGGCGGCCTCGAAGTCGTCCACGCCCCCGGCCACACCCCCGGCAACATCTGCCTATATATCAAATCCCGCCGCCTGCTCATCGCCGGCGACCAGCTCCGCGTCATCGACGGTGCCCTTGTCGGCCCCGCCCCCGAACACACCCCCGACATGCCGGCCGCCCTCGCCTCCCTCAAAAAACTTGCCGCCTACGACATCGACACCGTCCTCTGCTACCATGGCGGCGCGTATGGGCCAGACGCACACTCCCGCATCGCCGCCCTCATCGGTTGCCGATAAGGCCCCATCTGCGGCGTTGCTCCTCAAAGCGCTTGCTTGCGTACATCCGAGTACGCGGCGCGGCGCGCTTTTCCGGTGCGCCTTGCATCTGGGACCTTCTCGGCAACCTTGGTTTGGCATAATTCAACCCAAAATAGGTTTTCCGTCCCGAAAACACACAAAGGCTGCTCCGTTATCCGGAGCAGCCTTTCTCATGCTGTATGCCCGTATGGCGCTACATCGCGCCCATCTCTTCCGGCGGCGTCCTGGTGATCACCCCCGCCGCCATCAGCTGATTGACGATATCCTCCTGAATCGACAGCGCCTGCACGAAGCCCTCCAGCGGCATTATTATCCTGCGGCTGACATCGATGACCGGCTGGCCGTCGCCACTCGTCAGGTGAGGCTGCACCGTCATCAGATCGATGCGGACAAGATTCCCGGTTATATGGATGGCGCTGATGCCGTCGGCGAAAATCTCCTGCTGCATTTCCGTTATCCCCCTTTGATTATGATATATTGTCCCCCAAAATGCCAATCAAACAAGACTTTCGTCGATAACCGCCTTTTTCCTCCCCCGCCCTCCCTCGGATATCGCCACGCCGCCGTATTTTCCCAGTCCCTTCTCCCCCGTCCCGGCGTTACCTTTCCCCGCCGGCGCCGTTTAATAGTACGTGGCAACTAATAAATAATGACAAGGAGGTCTCGATGAACACCATGCGCACAAAATCAGCCAGCTTCCTCGCCGTACTTCTGCTATCGGGAGCTCTGCTTCTCGGGGGCTGCGTAAACCTCACCCAAACCGGCTCCCCCTCCGCCCCGTCCGCGCCTTCCGGCCCCTCGACCGGCGCCGGGGAAGTCAAGGTCGTTTACAACTACAACGACACCGATAAAGTCCAGCTCTCCGCCAACGACCTCGTCCTCAAAGTCGGCGAGAAACTCATCCTCCAGCCCGCCGCCGGCCTCACCAAAAACACCCGCTTCAAATCCGCCGGCAAATACTTCATCGGCGACATCATGAAACAGGAAACCGGCCAGGACGGCCGCGTCGTCTTCACCGCCGTCAAAGCCGGCCAAGGCGAGTTGCAGATTATACCGGATACCGACAAGACCGACCGCGCCGTCGACCTCCGGGTAACTGTAGAGTAATTACTAGGGGATTGGCGATAAAGCCCCATCTGCTGCGTTGCTCCTCGGCTGCCATCCTCAGCGTACGTTCGTGTACGCGCGATGCTGTTAAACCGATCCTGTGCAAACAACGCATCTAAACATTGTCGCGGAGGAAACGGTGGTGTCAGCCTGCGGTGCGCCTTGCGTCTGGGGCCTTCTAGCCAATCCCGGCAATCCGGGAATCCGGGGAGCGCCGGAAGCGAAAGCTGCATCGCAAGCGAGCATTGGCGCAGGTTGATACGCGCTGTAGACGAAGCAAGCCGTTAACGAAACCGTACGCCCGGCCATGGACGGCCGGGCGAGGCGACAACGGGCATGGACGCCCGTTTGGCGCCGGTACGGCTGAGTCGGCGCAAGGCGTACAGCGCGTTCAACCGGAGACACGCGAGCGGCGATGCGGCTTTCGCCCGCCCGGCTTGTTACAAACGCCAAAGAGACCGTCTGGAAGCATCAACTTCAGACGGTCTCTTTTACATAGCTTATTCCTTCGCGAACGCCGCGCGGAGCTTGTCCTCGATCAGCCGCCAGGCTTCCAGCGCCGCCTCCTCAGGGCCGAAATGGGTAAAAGCGTGCATACAGCCGGGAAACATCCGGTACGTGACCTCCACCCCCGCGTCTTTAAGGCGCGCCGCGTACCGCTCCCCGTCGCTGCGCAGCGGGTCGTGCTCCGCCGTGATCACCAGCGCCGCCGGCAGCCCGGAAAGATCGTCGGCCAGCAGCGGCGAAAGCAGCGGATTATGCACATCCTGCGGCGCACTCACATAGCAGGCGGTGAAAAACGCCCGCGTCGCCGGCGTCATCAGCTTGTCGCCGGTCACCGCCGCGTACGGGTCGACCGTCAGATCGAGGGGCGGATAATCCAGCACCTGATACACAACGGAAAACTCGCGTCTCGCTTTCGCCAGCAGGCACAGCCCCGCCGCCAGGTTCCCCCCCGCGCTGTGGCCGCCGACAGCCAGCCGGCCGGGGTCGACGCCCAGCCCGTCCGCGTCCGCGCATACCCACTTCGCCACATCGTAGCACTCCTCCAGCGCCACCGGGAACCTGTGCTCCGGCGCCAGCCGGTAGTCCACATTAACGACCGCGCACCCCGCCGCATCCGCTATCCTGCGGCACCACCCATCGTCATCGTCCGCGCTGCCCATCACGAACCCGCCGCCGTGAAAACTCACGAAAACGGGCAAAGGCCCGCGGACTTGTCCCGCCGGCCTGTACACGAGCACGCGCGTATCGCCCGCGCCGGTGCGCACAATATGCTCCGCCGCGCCGCCCGCCAAGGCGTTTCGGGAACGGGGCGCCCTGCTTCCCGTATAACCTCTCGCCGCGATCGCCGCCTCGGCGATTTTAACCATATCGATTGCCATCGTTAAATCCTCCGGGCCAGGCCGCTCAGCGCATAAAGAAATACCAATACGACACCGCCGCAAGCACGAAACGGTAATAGGCGAACGACGCCAGCGTCGACTTGTTCAGGAAGCGCAGGAACCACACGATCGAAATATAAGCGACAATAAAAGCCACCACGAAGCCGACGGCGATCATCGCCAGATCGTCGCCGTTAAGCTTGTCCAGTATCTTCAGCAGGTCGTACATGCAGGCCACCAGCATCAGCGGCACCGCGATAATGAACGAAAACTCGGCCGCCGCCGTGCGGCTCATGCCGAACAACAGGCCGCCGGCGATCGTCGAGCCGGAGCGGGAAAAGCCCGGCCACAGCGACAATATCTGAAAAAGGCCCACGAAAAAAGCCTGTCTGATCGTCATATCCTCGACATCGCGGGTCACCGGCCGCTTAGCAACCTTCTCGGCCGCCAGCATCACGACCGCCCCGGCCACCAGCCCGATGATCACCGTGAAATTGGAAAACAGATACGCCTTTATAAGCTTATGGAGCAGGAAGCCCACCCCCATCACCGGCACGATGCCGGCGGCCACATGCCAGGCCGACAGGCCGTCGGTGCTCGTGATGCGCCTGAGATCCATCATCCGCAGGAACTTGTCGCGGTACAGGATGAATACCGACAAAATGGCCCCCAGCTGGATAAATACCATGAAGACGCTCGCCTTCTCCCCCTCGTAGCCCAGCAGCGACCCCGCCAGGATCATATGCCCGGTCGACGAAATGGGCAAAAACTCGGTCAGCCCCTCCACGATGCCGATGATAATTGCAATTACATACTCGTTCAACGCTTATTTCCTCCCGCTACTTTGACACACTAATATACATTATATACCACCGTCGGCCGAATGCAAGCGGCGTTTCAGCATAGCGAGCACCGTCGCGTCCGTCGGAAAAGCCAGCGTCGGCGGCGCGTCCAGCGGAAAATACGCCACCGCGTCGAGGTCGTCCCCCGCCTCCAACCGGCCGCCCGTCACGCTGGCGTCGAACCAGACGCCCACCGTATGCGCCGCGGGATTGTGCCAGTTCGACAGCACCGTGAACACCCCGTCCACCTCGATGGCCAGCCCCGTCTCCTCGCAAAATTCGCGTTTTATCGCCGCATACACATCCTCATCATATTCCACATACCCGCACGGTATGCACCACAGCCCCGGATAGGTCGACCACCCCGCCCGGCGGCCGAGCAGTATCCTGTTCTCGTCGTCCAGCACGATCGCCGCCACGCCGACGACCGGATTTTCGTACATAACATAGCCGCAGGCCGAACACGTCAGCCGCTCCCGTTCCCGGCGCGGCCGCAGGGCGAGAGCCCCGCCGCACTTCGGGCAGAAAGCGAACCGCTGCTTTTTTGTCAAAATAAGTCACCTCTCCCCTCCCCTTCGCCGCCCGCGCCCCTAACTCCTCCGCTCAGTGCAGGAAAGAGCCGCTTTCCGTCACATCCTCGCGGATGACGTGCATCTGCCCGTCCCTGTCCATCAGAGCGATGAACACATCCTCCAGCCGCGCGCCGTAGCTGCCGCGAAAATCGGCGATCTGCCCGGCGGAAAACCCCAGCCTCGCCAGCGTCTCCTCCTGCAGCTCCCCCTCCAGCACCACCGGCACCAGCACCCGGTTGGGCGACACCTTCTGCCCCAGCCGGCTGGCGGTCACCGGCAGATACTCCGCCTTCTTCAGCACGCTCAGCCTGCCGGTCGGCTCCAGCACCGCCAGCTCCACCTCGGTAATATCGAAAACATCCTTCTCGCGCAGCAGCTGCAGCAGCATCTCGGCCGTCAATCTCGCCCCCCGCAGGTTAGCCTTGATTATCTGCCCGTTCTCCACCACCACCGCCGGCGCAGAATTAAGACGTGTATACACCCCCCGGTACTTCAGGCTCAGCCAACTGACCGCCACCTGGATCGCGCCAAGCAGCACCAGAGCGACCAGCGCGTGCCCCAGGCTGATGCGGGGATCGGCGATGCTGGCCCCGGCCACCGTCCCGGCGGTAATCGACAGCGCGAAATCCACCGGCGTAAGGTCGGCCATCTGCCGTTTGCCGGCCACCAGCAAAACGGCGACAAGCACCGCCATCGTCGCGAGGACGGTGAAAGCGATCGAGCCCAGTTCACCCACATGCGCACCTCCCATATCGCTAGTGTAACCGCCCGCCGATGGGTTATGACAAACACAAAGAGGACGCTACCGCGTCCCCCGATCTTTCGTATTCTTTGCCGCGGCCGTTCAGAAGCCCCCAGATGCAAGGCGGCTCTGTCGGGTGCGGCGCGCCGCGTACTCGGAACGTACGCAAGCAAGCGCCCGACAGAACAACACAGCAGATGGGGGCTTATCAACGGCCGCACAGTTTTTGCTACAAAGTCCTGTCGCCGGGGTGCCAGTCGAGGGGGCACATCCCCCCGCTCTGCAGCGCCTGCAGCACCCTCAGCGTCTCGTCCACGCTGCGGCCGACGTTCAGATCGCTCACCACCGCATAACGCAGTATCCCTTCGGGGTCGATGATAAACAGGCCGCGCAGCGCGATGCCCTCCTCCTCCACCAGCACCCCGTAGCGGCGGGCGACGTCTTTCGTGATATCGGACGCCAGCGGGTAATCCAGGCCGCCCAGGCCGCCATCGGCCGGCGAACTTTTCACCCACGCCCGGTGGCTGTAAACGCTGTCCACGCTCACCCCCAGAATCTCCGCCCCCGTGGCGCGGAACTCGGCGAGCCGGGAATTGAAGCCGCGGATCTCGGTCGGGCAGACGAACGTAAAATCAAGCGGATAAAAAAACAATACCAGCCACTTCCCCTGAAAATCGGCCAACTTGGCGACATGGTCGAGCGCCTCGAGGTTCTTGGTCGTCGGCATGGCGAAATCGGGAGCTTTCTGGCCTACTTTGGCGGACATATGTATTCCTCCTCAATTAATAATTATTATTATTTGATATTTATTATATTATGCGCGCACTGAAAAATTCCTCCCGCGCATGAAAATAATTTTCGCCAGGAGCGAAAAAATATACGCCGGTTGCTCTATGAACAACCGGCGTCGAATGTCAGATATGACGTCAGAATTTCCGACAGATATTTTGTATGCTTTTGTCAGGGCAAATGCCAGAGTCTGTCAGCCTATCTCGATGACCTTCAACTCGGTCGCCGGGTAGCGTTTGGGCTCAGGCAGTCCCGCTTCCATGTACCCCAACCGGCTGTCGGCGTAATCGCCCGGCCACGCCGCCACGATGGTGCGCTTCTTGCCGAGCTGCCGCAGCAGCTCCAGGGGATCGAGGTTCAGGATAGGGGTGAAGAGCACCTGGACGTTGTCGAGCAAAATAACGTCCGCGCGTTCGCGCTCCAGCATCTTGTCCATGATATGGGGAGCCTCCCGCGGCCGCGCCTTGGGTACAAGCTCCAGCAATTCGTCTGTGATCAGCTCGCGGCAATCGACATAACGCCAGCCACGGTTGAGCCCGAGCTCGCGCATGATCTTGCTCTTGCCGCTTCCCGGACGGCCGACGATAAGCACGAGGCGTTCCTGCGAATCCTTCAGTTCCTGGACGTAGTCTACTACCATCTGTATTGCTACCGGCATGGTACAGTCCCCTCCCGCCCCGCGAAATTTGCACTAGTCATATTCGGCAATGTGTGGCAAAATCCTGCCCGGATTGACAAAAAACTACGGCGCGGCGGAGATGATCGCCTGCGCGTTGACGCCGCCGGGCTGCGGCCGGTGATCGATGCGCACGTTCCGGCACTCCATCACGAACTTGAGGACAAAGCTGTCGCCCCGATAACAGAAGAACTCGTCGGGCACAATATAGACGATGAGGTCGATATCGTCGACGATGCAGGCGCCGCCTGCAAATACGACCGTCAGGTCGTGCGGGGCCTTGAACTCGACCCGCGAGCCGACCCGCTGATTGGCGATGACCTCCGGCGTTATTTCGGCCACGGCGGCCGGGTCCCCTTTAGGCGTATTGATGATGAATTCCATCGCCTGTTCCTCCCGTTATCATAAACGATGTATGTGACGGCAATAACAATCTCCTATATGGACGACGCCTGTTTGTAGGCCGGCGCGCCGACAAGTGTGTTATAATCAATTTGGCCATATTTTGACCGAAGGGAGCGAACCCGATGCAAAAATTCACCTGCGGCTGCGGGCGGGCCGTCCGCGACGTCTATTTCAAAAACGGCGAGTATATGTGCGGCAAGTGCTTCTGGCTCGGCACCGAAAGCCCGTACGATTACCTTATCAACCTGCTGGCCGCCAAGGGTCTTGTTATCACCTACCAGAACACCCCTGTGTTGGTAATCAAGCAATTCAGCGCCGACGATGACTGCGAGGCCGCCATCCGCCCCAATGAGAGCTGGGTTGTGGTGGAAGGCGACGACTTCTGGCATGGCTACTCCGGTTCGCCCGCCCACCTGCGCGATTACATCAGCGAGTACGGCCAGAAGAAAGACGGCGGCTGCGAAACCAAGGAAGACTGACAACAGACAAGCCCCAGGTTGAAAAAAACGACACCGTCTGGTGTCGTTTTTTTTGCATTAGTCGTCGATAACATCCAGGTCGTCCAGATCGCCCTGCAGGTCCTTGTTCAGGTTGGCCAGCCCCTTGTACATGCTGCCGACTTCGCTGTCGTCGGCGCGGTTGTCGAGGTAGCGTTCCAGTTTGCGCTTGACGCGCTGCAGAGCGTTGTCGATCGACTTGACGTGCCGGTCGAGCTCGACGGCGATCTCCTGGTAGGACTTGCCGTCGAGATAGGACATGAGCACTTTCCACTCTAGGTCGCTGAGGATCTCCCCCATCTTCTCCTCGATGTCGACAAATTCCTCGCGGCTGATGACCAGTTCCTCGGGATCGGAAATCTTCGACCCGGAAAGAACGTCAAGCAGGGTGCGGTCGGAGTCCTCGTCGTATATCGGTTTGTTGAGGGAAACGTAAGAGTTGAGCGGGATGTGTTTCTGCCGGGTGGCGGTCTTTATGGCGGTAATTATCTGGCGGGTTACACACAGTTCGGCAAAGGCGCGGAACGAGGAAAGTTTGTCGTTGCGGAAATCCCTGATGGCCTTGTAGAGACCGATCATCCCTTCCTGGATTATGTCCTCGCGGTCGGCGCCGATGAGGAAGTATGATCTGGCCTTGGCCCGGACGAAATTGCGGTACTTGTTGATCAAATACTCCAGTGCGACCGTGTTGTCGTTGTCTTTTGCGTCGATTACGATTTCTTCATCTGTCATGTTTTCGAAACAACCGTACAGATCGCGTTGGGTACTAGCCCGCATCATATCGCCCCCACTCTTCATCTTGCCGGCCGTAAAAAGAAAACGCACTAAATAACTTAGTGCCACAATCGATTGTACATGCCACTTTCAAACCAAATTATAACCCACACCCGCCACTTAGTCAAGCTATTATTGGGGTCGCGGGCCCTCACAGGCCGCGGCGCAGCGCGTCGAGACGCTTCCTGACCTCCTCGCCGACCCGCCCGCCGAGTTCCTGTCTCCGGCGCAGCTGATCGGCCTCGGTATACCCCTCGCGGACCTCCTTTTCGGCGGCCAGCACGCTCAGGCGCAGCTCGCGGGCCGATATCCGCCACGCCCCCGACCCGAGGACGGCAAACTGCTGGTCCCGGTCGGAGGTGACGACATAAACCCCCTGGCCGGCGTGGGTCAGTTGGTAGGTAAGCCGCTCGATATAGCTGTCGGCCGTCTCCCCTTCGGCGGTGAAGACCACCTCCAGGCCGCCGGGCAGCGTCTCGGCCCGGGAATCCCCGGATACGGCATGGGCATCGAATACGATGACAACTCTATAGTCTTTATATGCGCCATAGCCCGCAAGAATGTCCATTAATTTCGTCCGGGCGTGTTCGAGGTTGTCCTCTTTCACCGCCGCGAGCTCCGGCCAGGCGCCCAGCACGTTGTAGCCGTCGACCAGCATGATGTCCGCCAAATCAGTTTCCTCCGCGCGTTACTTTTTATCCTGGACCGGGTCAACCTTTTCCTGGGCGAACGGCGGCAGCCTCGTGCCCACCTTGACGATGGTGTTCTCCGGCTGGTAGCGGTCCTTGGCCAGCACCTCCCGCCTGAGCTCCCGGCCGCTGGCCGACACCACCCGCAGGGTGGTAATCTCGTAGCCGGGCTTGCCCTGCTTGTCCACCTTGGTCTCGCCCAGATAGAGCCCAGGGTCCTGCTTTTTGACCACCGCCGGCGGGATGACCTGGCGGTCGGCGGACAGCAGCTCCACCGCCACCGCCAGCGGCTCGCGGCCGACGACGCCCACGGTAAGCTTGTTCTTGGCCGTTTCGGCCATAATGACGACCGGCGCGCCGGTGTCGTTGACGAACTTGAAGTCGAGCGCCCCGAACACGACGGTGGCGTCGCGGCCGAGGCCGACATAGCCGAGCGGCTTGGAGTGGTTGGTCCGCTCGACGACGGTCAGATTGGCGAGCAGGACGGCGTTGTAAAGGGTGGAAGACAACTGGCACACGCCGCCGCCGATGCCGGGGACGAATTCCCCGTCCACGATCTCCAGCGCCTCCTTGAAGCCGTGTTCCCGGTCCCGCGGCCCCACTACCTGGTTGAAGGAGAAGACCTGCCCCGGATAGACGATGTGGCCGTTGATGCGGCGCGCCGACAGGCGGATGTTGGCGGTGCGGTTGGCGTCGGCGGGGTCGAAGGCGGTCGTGAAAGAAGACCACAGTTCCCTGATGCCCGTCTGGCGCAGGTCGGCCACGGTAACGTCGGGATAAAGCGGCGTCACCGGCAGCGGCAGGTTGGCGGGATCGCCGGCGTGCAGCGCCTTGAGGACGAGCGGCTTCACCGTCGCCACATCGAGCCTGCGCCCCAGCTCCTGGGGCACGATGCCGCCTTCTTCGAGGCTGATGGCGGCGTTGCGCGGCGGCCGGTCGATGGCCTCCCGCCACGAATCGAGCAGGGCGGACAGTTTATTCTCATTATACCTGACCCTTGCCGGGATGCGATAGCCTTCCCGGCGGGCGGCGCCGATATTTTTCAGCCGGTCCGGCCACGAACCGCGGCGGCCGTACGTCCATGCCTCATCGGCAGTCGCCTCGATATCGAGGTCATAGTCGATGCTGGCGGCGTCGAGCTTGAAGGCGGTGTCGCCGTAATAAACGACGATGTGGCGGCCATGGTATTCCTGCCGCCACGCCGCCAGAAGCTGCCTGAGTTCCTCCCGGCCAAGGCCGCCGACGGCCACGCCTTCCACAGCCACGCCCTCATAGACCCCGCCGCCGGCGAGCGGGCGAGCGAGCGCGGCGGCCAGGGCGAGGACGATGATGGCGGTTGCTGCGACCAGCCGGGATTTCCGTATCACTCAGTTCATGACTCCCTTTGTTTATAGACTTCGTACAATAACAACGAGCACGCCACCGACGCGTTCAGCGACGTGATCTGGCCCTTCATCGGGATGCGCACGAGGAAATCGCACGTCTCCTTGGCCAGCCGGCTGAGGCCGCGGCCTTCGCCACCCACAACCAGCAGGATCGGCCCTTTGAGGTCGGCCTTGTAGTACGGCCGATCGCCGTCCATATCGGCCCCCACCACCCACAGGCCCTCCTTCTTGAGGGCCTCGATGGCCTGGACGACATTGCCGATCCTGGCGACCGGCACATACTCGACCGCTCCGGCCGAAGTCTTGGCGACGGTCGCCGAGAGAGGGGCGCTGCGTCGTTTGGGGATGAGGACGCCGTGGGCGCCGGCGGCGTCGCAGGTGCGGAGGATGGCGCCGAGGTTGTGGGGGTCCTCCAGCTCGTCGAGCAGCACGATGAAGGGCGGTTCTCCCAGCTCGTGGGCCTTGGCGAGGATATCCTCGACCTCGGCGTAGGCCACCGGCGGCACCATGGCGACGACTCCCTGGTGGCGCATGCCGCCACTCAGCTCCGCCAGCTTGGCGGCGTCGACCTCCTGGACGACCAATCCCCTGGCCTTGGCCTGGCCGATTATCTCCCGCAGCGAGCCCTGCCGCTCGCCTTTGGCCACCAGCACCTTGTTGACCGGCCGGCCGCTCTTCAGCGCCTCGAGGACGCTGTTGCGCCCGGCGACGAATTCTTCGCTCATTCCTCTGACCCCCATGCCGCGATAAGGCGGCCTTTTATTATTTGCCCGAACGGCGGGTGTTTATGAGTGTTTTGGTCCAACTACCTGCATAACTCCCGCGGAGAACACAGGCTGTGCGCCGGAGCTCCGGCCGAACGCGTCGTAAGGCTTGCGCCGACACAGCCGTACCGTCGCCAACTGTCATCCGTGACAGATGGCTCCTCGCCCGTCCGTCCATGGACGGGCGTACGTTCGTGTACCCGCAAGGGGCAGGCCGCAGTTCTAGGCGCTGAAGCGCCAAGAACTTGCGCACTTACCGGCCTGCTGCGCCAACGGCGCGTAACAAAGCGACCACATCGCCGCTGAAGCGTCGTGTGTCTGCTTTTCCGCAACGTCGCCTACGCCTGCGTCCTCCGCCGCCTCCGGCGTCCCCGGCATTGGGTAACCCACATTAGCGAGGACGGCGGCCGCTACTTGGCGAGAGAGCCGAAACGACACCGCGCGAGCCGCCATGGACGGCGGCGAGAACCGACAACGAACACGGACGTTCGTTTGGCGGTGGCGCGGCGGAGTCGGCGACGAGCTTAGTAAGTCCGCCGCCCGCAGCGCGTGGGGTACCCAATGTCGGGGTCGCCTAAGCCATGCAAAGGCGACTGAAACCAAGCCTGCCTACAAAGAAACCGGGGGTATCCCCGGTTAGCCTTTTTTCTGCATCGCCGCCAGTCTCCCGCAGCTGAGATCGCCCTCTTCGCAAACGCTCCTCGTGACACACGTCGGCCCCGCCTTCGAAAACAGATGCGGCGCCACTTTGCGCACCTCGGCCAGCATCGCTTCCGCCAGGCGGCGGATCTCCCACTGGGCGCGCGTGCAACAGCGCAGCTCGAAGAAATGCAGTAGCGAGCGGGCGTTCATGGTGACGACGATCTTGGTCTCGGTGGCGTTGGCGAGAACATAGCGGGCGTCCTCCTGATGGACGCCGAGGGCGGCGAGTTCGTCGTAGGCGACGCGGATCTGGCCCATGACGGCGGCGAACTTGGCCGCCGCCTGCGGGTTGGCCGCCACCGACGGCGGCACTATGTACTCGAAGTCGTGCTCCTTGACGTAGCGCTGCGACTGCTGGGAATACGATGCTATACGGTGGCGGACGAGTTGGTGGGTAAGCACCCGCGACACACCTTCAACGGCAAAGGTGAAGCTGGCGTGCTCGAAGGTGGACAGATGCCCCATTTCGACGATCTTGTCGACCAGCTTGGCCACCTGCTCGGGCGACATTTTTTCGACAAGCTGCTCGGCGCCGACCGCCGAATAGCAGAGGCGGGCCGACATGGCCACCGTGCGTTCGGGGTCGGGGGTATGGCAGATAAGTTTGACCTTCATTTCTCTTCCCCACTTCCGTCCGGATTCGATAATTTCCGGGAAATAACGACAAATGCGTCGCCGGCGAGCGCCGTCAGCCGGGCCTCGTCGCCGCTCAGATACAGGTACCCGAGCAGGGCTTCGAATCCGGTGCTGGCGCGGTAATCGCCCACCGAGGCGCTCTTGGGCACCGTCGACTTGGCATTGCGGCCGCGCTTCACCACAGCCAGCTCGTCCTCGCTCAGGCCGCCCTCCAGCGCCCTGAGCGCATGGGCCTGCAGCGTCGCCGACACCATCCTCGCCCCGTGGCCGTGCAACACCCGCACGCGGCTCTGCTCGAAAGCCAGCAGCCTTGTGCGCACATAGAGGTTGAAGTAGGCGTCGCCGATATAGGCGAGCACCAGCGGGTGAAGGGCTCTGGCGTCGGCGGCGGCGAAGCGGGCCTGGGGGACGCCGTCGACGTCCAGGTCGCCGAACGTCCTGGCGGCCAGCAGCTCAAACTGGTCAAACTTCACGTTTTTTCCACCTTGCTCCCTGGGGAGAATCCTCGATGACGTAGCCCAGCTCGCCCAGCCGGTCGCGGATGCGGTCGGCGGTCGCCCAGTCTTTTTTGGCGCGGGCTTCCTGGCGGATCTCGACGATAAGGTCGAGAAGGGCGGGGGCTGTGGTATCCTGGACAGGCGCCGCGCCGACCACGTCGGGGGAGCCCATCCGCTCTGCCACCAGCAGGCCGAGGATATCGGCCAGTTCGTAATAGGCGGCCTGCACTGAGGCTATTGCTTCGCCGGCCACAGGCGCTTTCCCTGCCATTACGGCGCTGTAGTAGATGTTGATCTCCTTGGCCAGGCCGTGGAGGACGCTGATGGCCAGCGCGGTGTTGAAGTCGTCGTCCATGGCGGCGTCGAAATCGGCGCGGGCCTGGGCGGCCGCCGCCAGCAGCGCCTGGGAGGCGTCGCTCGCCCCGCGGGCGACGGTGGTGCCGGCCAGGTACTTCATATTGTCGACCGCGGCGCGCAGCCGCTCCAGCCCCCGCCCGGCCTCGGCCAGCTGCTCGTCGCTGAAATTGAGCGGGCTGCGGTAGTGGGTGGAGAGGATGAAGAAGCGCAGCACCTCGGGCGGGTAGTGGGCGAGAATGTCTTTGACGAGGAAGAAGTTGCCGAGCGACTTGGACATTTTCTCCTCGTTGACGGTGATGAAGCCGTTGTGCAGCCAGTAGCGGACGAAGGGGCCGCCGCCGGCGTAGGCCTCGGACTGGGCGATCTCATTTTCGTGGTGGGGGAAGACGAGGTCGCTGCCGCCGCCGTGGAAGTCGAAGCCGTGGCCAAGATACTTGGCCGACATCGCCGAGCATTCGATGTGCCAGCCGGGGCGGCCGAGGCCCCACGGGCTGGGCCACGAGGGCTCGCCGGGCTTGGCGCTCTTCCACAGGGCGAAGTCCATCGGGTGGGTCTTGCGCTCGTCGACGTCCACCCGCGCCCCGGCCTTCATATCGTCGAGGCTGCGGCCGGACAGCTTGCCGTAGTCGGCGAACTTCTCGACGCTGTAGTAGACGTCGCCGTCGACGGCATACGCGTAGCCGTCGGCGATGAGCTTTTCGATCATGGCGGTTATCTCGGCCATGTGGCCCGATACGGTCGGGTAGAGGTGGGCGCGGCGGATGTTGAGCTTATCCATGACCTCGAAGTAGGCCTTTATATAGCGGTCGGCGATGACGTCCCAGGTGACGCCTTCGGCGTTGGCGGCGTTGATGATCTTGTCGTCCACGTCGGTGAAGTTCTGGATATGGTAGACGGCGTAATCCTTGTGCTCCAGGTAGCGGCGGATGACGTCCCAGGTGACGAAGGGGCGGGCGTTGCCGATGTGGGGGTGGTTGTAGGGCGTCACGCCGCAGACGTACATCTTTACCTTGCCCGGCTCCACCGGAACGAATTCCTCTTTCTTCTTGGTCAGGCTGTTATACACTCTCAGGGTCACGGTTCTTCAGCTCCTCTTCTAACTGGACCACCCGCTGCTCCAGCCTGGCCAGGTGCCGGTGGAGGCAGAGCAGCATTTCGCCCTCGGGATCGGGGAGGTTGTCGTGATTTAGGTCTATATTCGCCGCCGCGTCCGACAATACCTTGCAGCCGTCCTTGACGACCACCTTGCCGGGGATGCCGACGACAGTCGAATTGGGCGGCACGGCGCTCAGCACCACCGAACCTGCGCCGATCTTGGAATTCGCGCCGACGGTGAACGAGCCGAGCACCTTGGCGCCGGTGGCGACGACGACGTTGTCGCCGATGGTGGGGTGGCGCTTGCCCTTCTCCTTGCCGGTGCCGCCGAGGGTCACCCCCTGGTAGAGGGTGACGTTATTGCCGACCTCGGCCGTCTCGCCGATGACCACCCCCATACCGTGGTCGATGAACAGCCCCTCGCCGATCTTCGCGCCGGGGTGGATCTCGATGCCGGTGAGGAAGCGGGCGAAATTGGAGATGAAGCGCGGCAGCACCACCCAGCCGCGCACGAAAAGGCGGTGGGCGAGGCGGTGAGCCCAGATGGCGTGGAGGCCGGGGTAGCAGAGGACGACCTCGAGCGCGCTCTTGGCGGCCGGATCGCGGTCGAAAACGGCCTGGATATCCTTTTTCAGGCGTGCGAACATATTGTTCCCCTCTCTTGCTTCAGGATTGCATGGGATGCAAAAAACCACCGTCTCTCAGAGACGGTGGTTCCGTGGTTCCACTCTGCTTCGGGCGCGGACGCGCCCCTCTCGCTCCGGTAACGGCGGCGGCCGGGACGGCATACTGTCTTTCCGCCGTCCTGCTCACGGGGGCATTTCGGTCGCGCCGCTCCCGGTACCGCTCGCAGCCTGTGACGGTACCTCTCTGCCGGGTGGTGTGCGCCTACTTCTCCCGATCTTCGCATTTCCTAGTATTGTGATAGGTTTTGTTGTATTTAACTTATACTCACATTATAGAGGGAGACAAGCGTTGTTGTCAACGCCGCAGATGGACTTTTTAGACAACCGCCCCTATACAGCGGCGAGCGTCTTCTCCATCCGCGCCAGCACCCTCTCCCTGCCGAGCAGCACGATCAGGCGGATGAGATCGGGGCCGTGGGCCTGGCCGGTAAGGGCAACGCGGACAGGCATGTAGACCTTGTTGCCGCCCAGCTTGAAATCCTTGACAATCCCCTTGAGCACACCCTTCACCGCGGCGTCGTCCACGGCCGGCAGGGCGGTCAGCCGCTCGCGGAAGGCGGCCATGACCTGCGGGATATCGGCGTCGCGGAGGATATCGCGCGCTTCGTCGCTTTCGAGAGTGACTTCGTCCTTGAAGAAGACGGCGAGGTGCTCGACGGCCTGAGCGGCATAGCTGATATGCTCCTGGACGACGGCCACCGCCTGCTCCAGCCATGCCCGCCGTTCTTCAGCCAGCGGCAGGGAGATGTAGCCGGCCGCTTCGAGGTGAGGCAGGGCGAGCTCGGCGATGACAGACGGGCCGGCCTGACGGAGATAGTGGGCGTTGAGCCAGTTGAGCTTGTCGACGTCAAAGACGGCCGGGTTCTTGGCCACCCGGTCGAGCGAAAACTTCTCAATAAGCTCCTCGCGGTTGAAGATTTCCTCTTCGCCTTCCGGCGCCCAGCCGAGCAGGGCGAGGAAGTTGACAAGCGCCCCGGAGAGGTAGCCAAGGCTCTTGTACTGCTCCACCGAGGTGGCGCCGTGGCGTTTGCTCATCTTGCTGCGGTCCTTGCCAAGGATGAGCGAGATATGGCCAAACTCGGGCAAAGGCAGCCCGAGGGCCTGGTAGATGAGTATCTGGCGCGGGGTGTTGGAGAGGTGCTCTTCGGCGCGGATGACATGGGTGACGTGCATAAGGGCGTCGTCGAGCACGACGGCGTAGTTGTAGACCGGGATGCCGTCCGATTTGACGATGACGAAGTCGCCGATGCCGCTCGACTCGAAGCTGACGGTTTCGCGGACAAGATCGGTGAAGATTATCTGCCTGCTTTCCGGCACCTTGAAGCGCACGGTGGCCTTGCGGCCTTCGGCGGCGAACCTCGCCCGGTCGGCGTCGGTCAGCGACCGGCAGCGGCCGAGGTAGCGGGGCGTCTCGCCCTTGGCGGTCAGCGCCTGCCGCTCGGCTTCGAGTTCTTCCTCGCTGCAGTAACAGTGGTAGGCGTGGCCGGCAGCCAGCAGCTTATCGGTGTATTCGCGGTAGATGCCGAGCCGCTCGGTCTGGCGGTAGGGGCCGTAGGGGCCGCCCACGTCCACGCCCTCGTCCCAGTCGATGCCGAGCCAGCGCAGCGCGTCCTTGATATTTTCCTCCGATTCGCGGGTCGACCGCTCCAGGTCAGTGTCCTCGATGCGCAGGATGAACTTGCCGCCCTCCTTGCGGGCCAGCAGCCAGTTGAACAGGGCGGAGCGGGCCCCGCCGATATGGAAGGGGCCGGTCGGGCTGGGGGCGAACCGCACCCTGAGTTGCTTGTCCATAGTATATTGCCTCCTAATGCCGCGAGTCTGTCGTTTCTTTTAGTATTTTAATCCATATCAGGACAATAAGCAAACCGAAGTTGGCAAAAACAAAATAGCACTTGACCTGGCAAGTGCCATCCCCGGAATGTGCCAGGCCGTTCAGAGGCCCCAGATGCCAGGCGGACCGGAAGAGCGCGCCGCGACGCGTACTCGGGCGGTACGCTAGCAAGCGCTCTGAGGACCAACGCCGCAGATGGGGTCTATCAACGGCCTGCAAAGTTACTGGTTGTAGACTTTGAGCAGGAACAGCCCGCCCTCCATATCCGGCACCACCACCGTCGTCCTCGTCCCGGCGGGGCCGGTCACCGGCTGGGCGCCGTCGCTCGCGATCCTGAGGCGCCACACCACCCGGTCGTTGTACCACAGTTCGCCGGTTGTGGTGCCGTCGTCCTGGCGGTTGACGGCGACGCCCAAATTGAACTCCGCGGCGCTGGCCGTAGCCGGCGCGAGCAGCGCAAATACCAGCAGCAAAACGCATAATATCCTGGCCATACTTCACACCCCCGCTATCCGTAATATGCGCGTGAGCCGAGGATTGTGCATAGTATGCGCCAAATCTCCGTATTTATGCCGTCCTTACCCGACCGGCTCGATCGCGGCGACCGCCTGGGCGGCGATGCCCTCGCGGCGGCCGGCGAAGCCCAGCCCCTCGGTGGTGGTGGCCTTGACGTTGACCTGGCCGGCGGCGATGCCGAGCGCGGCGGCGATGTTGGCGTTCATGGCCGCGATATGCGGGGCGAGTTTGGGCTTTTCGGCGATGACGACGGCGTCGATATTGGCGGCCCGCCAGCCCGCGGCGGCCAGCTTTTCGCCCACGACGGCCAGCAGCCTGAGGCTGGAGGCGCCCTTATACGCCGGGTCGGTGTCGGGGAAATGGCGGCCGATATCGCCCAGCGCCGCCGCCCCGAGCAGGGCGTCCTTGATGGCGTGGAGGAGAACGTCGGCGTCCGAATGACCTTCGAGGCCCTTCTCCCAGGGGATTTCCACGCCGCCGATGATGAGGGGGCGGCCCGCCACCAGGCGGTGCACGTCGTAGCCGATGCCGATTCGCCGCATTTTCTCCGCCTCGCTTTCTAACAGCGCCTGCGCCATGATCATATCTTCCGGGGTCGTAATCTTGAGGTTGCGGTAGCTGCCGGGCACGATCCTGACTTTGTGGCCCAGCCGCTCCACCAGCGCGGCGTCGTCAGTGGCCAGCACGCCGGCGGCGGCCGCCGCTGCGTATGCTTCGCGCAGCAGCGATGCGGCAAAGACCTGCGGGGTCTGGATGGCCCACAGGGTGCGGCGGTCGGGGGTGGCGGCGATACAGCCGCCCTCGTCGACCGTCTTGATCGTATCCTTGACAGGCACCGCGACGCCGGCCGCCCCGTGCTCGCGGGCCGCGGCGACGGCGGCGGCGACGGTGGCGTCGTCGACGAGCGGCCGGGCGCCGTCGTGGATGAGGATGAGGTCGGCGCCCTCGGGCACGGCGGCCAGTGCGTTGGCGACCGAATGCTGCCTTTCGGCGCCGCCGGTCACCACCCGCCACGGTTTGGCGAGCGCCAGCGGTGCGAGGATCGCCGCGGCCCGCTCCTCTTCCCCGGGGGCGACGACGACCACCAGGCTGTCCACCTCCGGGCAGGCCGCTATCGCTGCGACGCTGCGGGCCAGAATCGGCCGGCCGGCCAGCGGCAGAAACACCTTATTGACTTCCCTTCCCATCCGCCGGCCGCTGCCGGCGGCGGCGACAACCGCTGTCACCACAGGTCCCGTCCCCCTTCCGGTATCTCCGGGAGCGCACGGTAGGTGCGCCCGATTTTCTTTCAGCCGGTCTATCTGTTATCTTTCGCCTCACGCGTCGCTTCAAGGGCGGCTATGACGGCCGCCGCCTCGATATTCCGCCGCCCGAGGTCGGCGAAGAATGCTTCAAGCACAACGGGGTCGAACATGGTAGCCTTTCCTGCGTGCATTATCCTCACCGCTTCCGGTATGCTCATCGCCGGCCGGTAGATGCGGTCGGCGGTGATGGCCTCGTATACGTCGGCGACGCACAGTATTCGCGCTACGAGCGGGATTTCGTCGCCCTTTATCCCCCTCGGATAGCCGGTGCCGTCAAAGCGCTCGTGATGAGCCAATATGTAGTCGGCTATTTTGGCCAGCGGCCTGACGACCACCAGAGTATTATAACCGGTCTCCGGATGCTGGCGAATGACCGCGTATTCCTCCGCCGTCAGCCGTCCCGGCTTGTTGAGGATGGCCTCGCCCACACCGATTTTGCCGATATCGTGGAGAAGGGCGGCAATGGAGATTTCCTCGATTACATCGGACGGGAGCTTCAGCTGATGCCCGATGCGCAGGGCAATGTCCCGCACGGCGACCGAATGCCGCCCCGTGGCGTTGTCGCGGCGGTCGATCAGGCTGGCGAGAGCCCCCACCGTCTGGACGAAAACATCGCGGTTCTCCCGTTCCAGCGTCACTTTGCGGGTGGCGTCGAAAACAATCTCGAGGACCTGCCTTATTTCGCCGTCATCGCCAATCAGCGGGATAGCCGTCTGCTCGATGAATATCTCCTGCCCAGCGGCCGTTTTTTCCTGCTTGATGTTCTGCTGCACCTGGCCCGTCGCCAGGGCGCGCTCCACCGGGCAGCCGTCGCAGACGCGGCCCGGGCCGAACAAGGTGTAGCATTTGCGGCCCATCACCTCATCGGCGGTAAAACCGGTCAATTCCTCCACTTGCTTGTTCATCCGCTTGATCGTGAACGCCGGGTCGAGGGCCACTACCGAGCACGGCAGCTGTTCGAGGATATGTTTGAGCGCGGCGTCGCTCTCCCTGGCCCGCGCCACGGCGTCCTCCCGCTGCCGCCGGTACTCGCGCCGCTCGCGCACCGCCCGCCAGGCGGCCAGGCACAGCCCGCCGAGGGCGATAAGGTTGATGACTGTCACCGGGAAACTGCCATCATGGATACGCAACTCATGAACGACATTGGATACAACCGCGACCATGGCCAGAATGCCTGTCAGCAAGTACACGGGTGACTATATCCTCCCTTAAGGGGCCGAATGCTATTCTGTTCGGCCCGCCGGCGCCTTTTTCCTCCACAGCGCCGGACACATCCTGACATTTCCCGCCGCCGGGCGATTAGAAAACTTGGCTTCGCCAAGCCTCTCGGCGGCCGAAAGAGTATCCGTCCATGGCTCTTTCGGCACTAGCCCCTTCCGTGGGGCGTCGCAGGCGAAGCCATAGTTGCGCTTTCCCGGCTGACGCCGGATAGAACGACTAAGGCTTCCGTCGCGGAAGCCAAGTCTTTTCTATGTCTATCAGAAAGTTTATACTTTCTGATAGACCAAAAAGACAAGGCCGCAAACCTTTGGGGTTTGCGGCCTGCGGCAGTCGGTCCTTAGTTTACAGCGCTTTCGGTTTGGCGAATATCATGCGGCCGGCGGCCGTCTGCAGCACAGACGTCACCAGCACGCCGATCGTCTCGCCGATATGGCGCTTGCCGCCGTCGACGACGATCATCGTGCCGTCGTCGAGATAAGCCACGCCCTGGCCGAACTCCTTGCCGTCCTTGACGACATGCACGACCATCTCCTCGCCGGGCAGCACCACCGGTTTGACCGCGTTGGCCAGCTCGTTGATGTTGAGCACCGGCACGCCCTGCAGTTCGGCGACCTTATTCAAATTGTAGTCGTTGGTCACGATCTTGGCCTTGAGCACCTGGCCGAGTTTCACCAGCTTGGAATCAACCTCGGCGATATCGTCGAAATCGCGGCTGTCGATCTGGACGTACATGCCGAGCTCCTTCTGGATGCGGTTGAGGATGTCCAGCCCGCGGCGGCCGCGGTTGCGCTTCAGCAGGTCGGAAGAATCGGCGATATGCTGCAGCTCCTCGAGAACGAACTGGGGGATGAGCAGCGTGCCTTCGATGAAGCCGCTCTTGCAGATGTCGGCGATCCGCCCGTCGATGATGACGCTGGTGTCCAGAATCTTATACTGGGCGATATTCGACGCCTTATCTTTCGCCTTGTCCTTGGCCAGCCATGGGACCATGGCAAACAGGCCAAAAAGTTCCTCCCGCTTGCGGATGGCGACGTTTATGCCGATATAACCGAGGACAATGCTGATGATACCGGGAACATACTTGCCCACGATGGGAATCGGCAAAAACGCGGAACCTAACAAATTAGAAATTATAAGTCCGACGGCTAAACCCAGGGAACCGGCAATCACATCATATACGGGCATTTTGTTGAGCCTGGCTTCCACCCAGTAGGTAAACTGCCACAAGCGTTTGATGATGACGGGCGAGAGCAGGTACCCGATCAAGCCGCCCGCCACCGCGCCGAATGCGAAGGACAGGATGGTCGCCATCGTGATGCCGAAGAAACCGTAGCGCAGAAACTCGGGGTTGACGAACGTGGCCAGGATGGGGATTATTCGGTCGGCCAAAACTAGTCCGGCGACAGCTGCAAGAACCGTGATCACGAATCTTAGTGCCTTATCAAGCAATATTTCACCTCCTATCGGTCACTATTAAATTATATAGGACATTACGCCTCACGACAAGCTGAAAAATACATAAATTGGAAATCAGCACTAGTTTATCCCGTGCTCACAAAAAAATACGTCAGTTGCCTGGCGTATTTTCGGTAAATAAGCCGTCGATCCAGGCTTCCACGCTACAGAGGTCCTTATTGCAGGCTAACACAAGTTCGCTGACCAGTATCTGCTTGGCTGTATCCAGAAGCCGCCGTTCGCCGGTGGATAATTTCTTGATTCTGTCCTGCAGCATGAGATTGCGGACCACCTCGGCCACCTCGAAGATGTTGCCGCTTTTGATCTTCGACAGGTTGGCGTTGAACCGCCGGTTCCAGTTGGCGTTGGTCTGGGCCGGGGCGGTGCGGAGAACATCGAGAACCCTGGGAATCTCCGGCTCGCCGATCACGCCGCGCAAGCCGACGCTGTCGGCGTTCTTCAGCGGGATCATCACCCGCATGCCGCCGTAAGGCATGGTCAGGATATAGTAGAACTGCCGCTGGCCGAGCACCTCGTGCTCTTCGACTGCTTCGATCACCCCGGCTCCATGCATGGGGTAGACTACCTTGTCGCCAATCATCAACATCGCGGCACCTCCCTAGCGTATGCGTATAGTATAGCACAAGGGTCACACCTCTGTCAAAATCAATTATTTTATCACAGGCCTCCGTTTCTTGTCAATGAATGATTTTTAAGAATTTTAGCCGCCGCCAAACTGCGGCGCAGGCGCGAAAACAGCGCCATCTTTCTGCGCCGGATAAGGTGGCAGCCATTGACAACGGCGGAACGGTATTTATATAATAAGCCTAAAGTGAGGTGTTGGCCGAGTGGATGACAAGTGCTGCGTCGACTTCCAGGCGGCGGTGGATGAGTATCTGATCCGCCATCGCAGCGTCCTCGATGTTCTCACCAAGTATCAGGAGGCTACAGCCAGGGTCAACCGCGCGTTGGCCAAAGCCGTGACCGAGTGCGGCTGCGTGGAAATCAAGGCCGGCCGCCAGTCCGCCCCGGCCGAAGTTCAGTACAGCGACCTGAAGAACTTCGTCTCCTCCCACGTCTCCGGCGAACCGTGCGAGCATTGCAAGGAAGTCCTCACAAAAGAGCTGGGGCGCAGCCTCTTCTACACCGCAGCCCTGTGCAACATCTCCGGCCTCAGCCTCCACGACGTCCTCCGCCGCGAGCACCGGAACATAGCAACCCTGGGGATATTCCACCTCTCCTAAAACTTGCCGCATAAGGCCGCCGGGCACAGCCCCCGGCGGCCTTTCCATTGTGGTCGTTGACAGGCCTCGCCCACATAAATAGGCAAATGCCAGGTTATCCTAATCCCACGACTCCCTATTTGCGAGGTGCCGTAATGGGCCGCGTTGCGTTAATCCTGGCATTCTGTCTCTGCCTCGCTCCGCCGCTGGCGTCGGCGGCCGCCGACGACGGCCACGAGCTGCTTGACGGCTATATGACCGTGGTCGACGAGCGCGGTGCCGTCCTCCTGGAAACAGGGCTGGCGGTCCGCGCCGGCGATATGTATATCAGCGAAGACAACCGCCTGTACGAGATAAGCGCCGTCGAAGGGACGCTGGCCAGAGCGCGCTTCCTGCGCGACGAAACCCTGGCGGCTGAAGCAAGCGTTCCCGCCCAGGCCCCGGCTGTGCCGCCGGGCGCTCCTGTCCCCCCTGACCCGGCCATTCCCGCCCCGGCCGCCGACAGCCTCCAGGCGCCGGCTCAGACGCCGCCCGAACAGCTCATCGCCGTCTACTACACCCACAACGACGAATCCTACATTCCCACCGACGGCACGGCGACCATCAAGGGCAACGGCGGCATCTTCAGCGTGGGCGGCGCGTTCGCCCAGCGCCTCATCGAACTCGGCTACGCGGTCGAAAACGACCAGACGCGCCACGACCCCCACGACGCCAACGCCTACCAACGCTCGCGCCGCACCTTCAAACGCCTGCTAGAGCAGGGGCCGGCCGCCTCGTTCGACATCCACCGCGACAGCGCGCCGGCGAGCGCCTACCAGATCACCGTCAACGGCCAGCCGGCGACCAAAATGCTGCTGGTCGTGGGCCGCCAGAACCAAAACCGCCAGACAACCATGAACTACGCCAAAAAGATCAAAGCCGCGGTCGACTCAAAGCATGAGGGCCTGGTACGAGGCATTTTCATCGCCCACGGCAACTACAACCAGGACCTCAGCCCGCGGACGATGCTGGTGGAAATGGGCACCCAGTATAACTCCCGGGAGGCGGCCGAACGCACCGCCGCCCTGTTCGCCGATGTCGTCCCCCTTTTTCTTGCGCCGTCGCCGGAAAACCCAGCGGCGGCCGCTCCGCCCGGCGGGGAAGGCACGGGCGCGGACGAAGGCGGCTTCGGCCGCGACATCATGAACATCGTCGCCGTCCTTGTCGCCGGGATTGCCGGTTTCCTCTTCATCAGCACCGGCAGCTGGCGGGAAGCCAAACGTAAACTGGCCCGCTTCCGCCGCTTTGAATTCACCAATTTCCTCGGCAAAAAGCGCAAGGATTAGACAAGGGGTGAACTGCCGTGGTTGCCAAAAGGCGCCTATTCATCCTCGTCGCCGCCTTGCTGGTCGGCGGCGTCGCCGCCTACCTGCTACTCAACCTGTTGCCCGTCAACCTGCTGCCTATCCAGCAAAAACCCGAGCAAGCGCCGCAGAAGGTCTACGACCACTATGTCATCCTCGAAGACGGGACAGACCGCATGCTCATGTACGTGCCCCTGGTGGTCAGCGTCGGCGACGAACTGATAACAGATGAAAACAAGCGCTACGAGGTCGTGAGGATAGAAGAAAACCGGGCTTACGCCCGGTTCGTCGAAAACGTCGGTATACCCAAAGACGGCCAAGAAGAAAAGAAAGAGAAGAAAAAGCAATAATATAATACCCGGTCAGATCACGAGTGACGGTCGAGCAGCGCCTGTTCCCTAAGGCGTTTGAGGCCGTCCCTTATTGTTTTGGCGCGGACCTCGCCGATGCCGTCGACCTCGTCCAACTCCTCGATGGTGGCGGTAAAAACCCGTTTGAGGGTTTTGAAATGGCTGACAAGATTCTCGACCACCGGCATCGGCAGGCGGGGAATGCGGTTCAGCAGCCTGAAGCCCCGCGGCACCACCGGCACGTCGATCGCGTTGGGGGTTACGCCGTAGCCGAGAATGCGGCAGACGTTGTAAGGGTCGAGGTTATCCTCGGGCAGGGCGGCCAGTTGGTCGCGCACCGCTTCGTGGGTCCTGGCGTCCGCAGTCACGCAGTAATCGCGGATAAGCAGCAGGACATCGTCCTCCTCGGGCGTGAGTTCGCCCAGCTGCATGCTGATGAGGCGGCCCTCGCTGCCCAGTTCGATGATGTTGCGCTCGATCTCGGTGGCGATGCGGCTGACGTGTTCCGCCCGGATGATAACCGCCGCCACGTCGCTGAGGGTGACGAGATCCTCGAATTCGAGGGCGCTCAGCGTCAGCAGCCCATCCGTCAGTACCGATTTGTACTTCTCCAGCGTCTGCAGAGCCTGGTTGGCGCGGCTGAGAATGACGGTGATATCCTTGAGAGTGTAACGGAGGTTGCCGAGATACACGGTGATAATGTTGCGCCGCTGAGAGATGGCGATAACCAGCGCCCCCGTCTGCCGGGCCACCCGCTCGGCGGTGCGGTGGCGGGTACCGGTTTCGGTGGTGGGCACCGTCGCATCGGGCACGAGCTGAGCGTTGCCGTACACGATCCGCCGCGCGTCGGTGGAAAGCACGAGCGCGCCGTCCATCTTCGCCAGCTCGTAGAAGCCCGCCGGCGAATATTCGCAATTGATGGCGAACCCGCCGTCCACCACCGCCATGACCCTGGGGCCGTCGCTCACGACCACCAGCGCTCCCATCTTGGCGCGGAGAACGTTCTCCAGCCCCTCGCGAAGCATGGTGCCGGGGGCGAGGTACTTGAGCGTTTTAACGAATCTTGCATCCCATAGTTGTTCTTCCCGGTCCTTTGTCATGTCATAACCGCCTCCATCGCCTCCATGACATTGCTTGCCCCGATTATCTCCAGCCCGGCCGGGCGGGCCTTGAGGCCCGCGAGGTTGCCCGCCGGGACGACGACCCGCTCGAAGCCCAGCGCGGCCGCTTCCCTGACCCTCAGGTCCACGCGGGAAATCATCCTCACCTCGCCGGTCAGGCCGACTTCGCCCATGACCGCCGTCGCCGGGTCGATGACAAGGTTGCGGAAACTGGCCACCAGCGCCAGGCATACCGCCAGATCGGCGGCCGGCTCGTCGGTGCGGATGCCGCCGACGGCGTTCACATATGCGTCCTGGTTGCCCATGGCCAGGCCGACGCGTTTCTCCAGCACCGCCAGCAGCAGGATCAGGCGGTTATAATCGAACCCCGCCGCCATGCGCCGCGGCATGCCGAAGCAAGTGGTGCTCACCAGAGCCTGGATCTCGATCAGCAGCGGGCGCGCCCCTTCGAGGCAGGCCAGCACGACCGAGCCGGGGACGCCCTGCGGGCGTTCGGCCAGCAGCAGCGCTGAAGGGTTCTCCACCTGGGTCAGGCCGTCCTCCTCCATGCTGAACAGACCGCTCTCCGTCGTCGCCCCGAACCTGTTCTTCATCGCCCGCAGCACCCGGAAAGAATAGCTTCTCTCCCCCTCGAAATAGAGGACGACGTCCACCATATGCTCAAGGAGCCGCGGCCCGGCGATATTGCCGTCCTTGGTGACATGGCCGATGATGACCACCGGGATGCCGCTCTCCTTGGCGAAGCGCAGCAGGCGGCCGGTCGCTTCCCGCACCTGGCCGACGCTCCCCGGCGCCGACGGCAGGTCGGGGCTGAACATCGTCTGGATCGAATCCACCACCACCATCGCCGGGGCGATCCCCTCGGCCTGGGCGATGATTTCGTCGAGATTAGTTTCTGTCATAACGAGCAGATTATCACTCATTTTGCCGAGGCGTTCGGCCCTAAGGCGCGTCTGCGCGGCCGACTCCTCGCCGGAGACGTACAGCACGCGGCCGCTGGCGTCGCCGATGCCGCCGGCCACCTGCAGCAGCAACGTCGACTTGCCGATGCCGGGGTCGCCGCCCAGCAGGACGAGCGAACCGGGCACAATGCCGCCCCCCAGCACACGGTCGAATTCCCCCACCCCCGTCTTGATGCGGGGCAGGCCGGCGGTGTCCACAGCGGTGATCGGCAGCGGCCTGGCCGCAGGCAGGGAGCGGGCGGCAGCCTTAGACGCCGGCTGCTTGGCCACAACCTCCTCGACCATGCTGTTCCACGCGCCGCAGCCGGGACAGCGGCCCAGCCATCTGGGCGAATCGTGGCCGCACTCCTGGCACGCGAAGCGGATTTTCGTCTTGGACACCGATAGTGGCCCCTTTCACGGGAAAAAGGTACTCAGATTGCTCTGAGTACCTTTTTCGTTATATTTCGCGCATTTCCTTCCTAATCAGCTTTTTTTGCTGAAAGTAAGCTGGCCTTTATCGTCGGCGTCGACCACGACGGTGTCGCCGGCGGCCGCCTCGCGCTTCAGCAGCATCTCGGCGATGGCGTCCTCGACCAGCTTCTGGATGGCCCGGCGCAGCGGGCGCGCCCCGTAAGCATAGTCCTTGCCTTCGGTCAGCAGGCGCGTCTTGGCCTTGTCGCCGACCTCCAGGCCGAGGCCGTTGTCCTGCAGCCGCTTGGTCACGCTCCGCAGCATGATGTCCACAACCTCTTTGAGTTGGTCGTCGTTCAGGCTGGTGAAGACGATTATCTCGTCGACCCGGTTGAGAAACTCCGGCCGGAAGGTGCGGCGCACCTCCTCCATGACCCGGTTCTTGGCCGCCTCGGTGTCTTCGGCGTCGGCGCCGGCCAGGAAGCCGACGGTGCCGCTGTCCTTCTTAAGGTGCTTGGCCCCGGCGTTCGAGGTCATGATGATGACGGTGTTCTTGAAGTCGACCACGCGGCCGTGGCTGTCGGTCAGCCGCCCGTCCTCGAGGATCTGCAGCAGGATGTTGAAGACATCGTAGTGGGCCTTCTCGATCTCGTCGAAGAGGATGACCGAGAAGGGCTTGCGGCGGACGGCGTCGGTCAGCTGGCCACCCTCGTCGTAGCCGACATATCCGGGAGGCGCGCCGACCAGGCGGGACACGGTGTGCTTCTCCATGTATTCCGACATATCCATGCGGATCATGGCGTTCTCGTCGCCGAACAGCGCCTCGGCCAGCGCCCTGGCCAGCTCGGTCTTGCCGACGCCGGTGGGCCCGAGGAAGATGAAGGAACCGATGGGCCGCTTGGGGTCCTTGAGCCCGGAGCGGGCGCGCCGTACGGCGCGGGCCACCGCTTCGACGGCCTCATTCTGGCCTACCACGCGCTGGTGGAGGACTTCCTCCAGCTTCAGCAGGCGCTCGCTTTCCTCCTCGGCCAGTTTCTTGACCGGGATGCCCGTCCAGCTTGCCACCACCTGGGCAATATCCTCGCCGGTCACGGTGATGCGCTCGCCGCCGGTCTGCTTCCATTCCTTCTGCTTAGTTTCCAGTTCTTCCTGGATATTCTTCTCGTCGTCGCGGAGGCTGGCCGCCCGCTCGTACTCCTGGGCGGCGATGGCCGCCTCCTTTTCGGTGCGCGTCTTGGCCAGCCGCTGCTCGATCTCCTTGACGTCGGCCGGCGGCACGAACGCCTTCAGTCTCACCCGCGAAGACGCCTCGTCCATGAGGTCGATGGCCTTGTCGGGCAGGAAGCGGTCGGAGATATAGCGGTGGGAAAGCTTGACAGCCGCCTCGATGGCTTCGTCGGTGATCTGGGCGCGGTGGAAAGCCTCGTACTTGTCGCGCAGGCCCTTGAGGATGGCGACCGCCTCCTCCTCGCTGGGCTCGCCCACCTGGATGGGCTGGAAGCGGCGCTCCAGCGCGGCGTCCTTCTCGATATGCTTCTTATACTCGTTAAGAGTGGTGGCGCCGATGGCCTGCAGTTCGCCGCGGGCCAGGGCGGGTTTGAGGATGTTGGCGGCGTCGATGGCGCCTTCGGCGGCCCCGGCGCCGATAAGGGTGTGCAGCTCGTCGATGAACAGCACGACATTGCCGGCGCGACGGATCTCGTCCATAACCTTCTTGAGACGCTCCTCGAACTCGCCGCGGTACTTGGTGCCGGCGACCATCGAGCCCATGTTGAGCGAAATTACCCGCTTATCGCGCAGCGTCTCCGGCACCTTGCCGTCGATGATCCGCTGGGCGAGCCCCTCGGCGATGGCCGTTTTGCCCACGCCGGGTTCGCCGATGAGCACCGGGTTGTTCTTGGTGCGGCGGCTCAGTATCTGGATGACCCGCTCGATCTCGTTCTCGCGGCCGATGACCGGGTCGATCTTGCCCTCGGTGGCCAGTTTGTTGATATCGCGGCCGAACTCCTCCAGGGTGGGCGTGCTCGACTGCTGCTGCTTGCCGGCGGCCTTGGGCGCCGGGCCGTGCTGGTGGGGATTAGGCGCGGGTCCCTGAGTTGCGTATCCGCCCAAAAGTTCGATCACCCGCTGGCGCAGCTGGTCGACGGCAATACCCATGCCGGTAAGCACCTGGGCGGCCACCCCTTCGCCCTCGCGGACGAGGCCGAGGAGGATATGTTCGGTGCCGATGTAATTGTGGCCGAGGTTCTGCGCTTCTTCCACCGACAGCTCAATGACCTTCTTGGCCCGCGGTGTATAAGCGATCTCCCCGTTGTTCTCTTCGCCGCGGCCGATGGTGCTCTCCACCTGGGCACGGACGTCGTCAAGGTTGATGTTCAGCGTTCCGAGGGCTTTGGCGGCGACGCCCTCGCCTTCGGCGAGCAGCCCCAGCAGCAGGTGTTCGGTGCCGATATAGTTGTGCCCCAGGCGGCCGGCCTCCTGCTGCGCGAGAGTCAGCACTTTGCGGGCGCGGTCGGTGAATTTGTTAAGCATTGGGTTTCCCCTCCTTCAATTTCTCTCTAATCAACTGGGCCCGCAGGCGGTCGCGCTCGCCGGGATCGATTTCCTCCCGGCCGGCGATTTTCTGCAGGAAATTCGGGCGGGTGGTGACGAGCAGTTCGTTGAACACCGCCGCATCCACGCCGGTAATTAGTTTTAGGTCGATACCCAGGCGCACCTCGCTGAGCAGGCTCATGGCCTCCTGGCCGGAGATGCTGCGGGCGTAGCTGAGGACGCCGTACGCCCGCCATACCCTGTCGTCAAGCGCGTCCGGCGATTTGCCCGCCAGCGCCTGCCGGGCCGCGCGCTCCTGCTCGACGACCTGCCTGGCGATACCCTGTAGGTTGTCGATGATCTCCTGCTCGCTGTGGCCGAGGGTGATCTGGTTGGATATCTGGAAGATGTTGCCGATGGCCTCGGTGCCTTCGCCGTAGAGGCCCCGCACCGCCAGGCCGAGCTGGGTGGCGGCGGCGACAATCCGGTTGATCTGGCCGGTGAGAACCAGCGCCGGCAGGTGCACCATCACCGATGCCCTCATGCCGGTGCCCGCGTTGGTGGGGCAGGCGGTCAGGTAGCCGGCCCGTTCGCTGAACGCGAAGGTGTGCTTGGCCTCCAGCAGGTCGTCGACGCGGTTGGCGAGAGCGAACGCCTCCTGGAGGCTCAGCCCCGGCACCAGGCACTGGATGCGCAGGTGGTCCTCCTCGTTGACCATGATGCTCACCGCGGCGTCGTCGCGCACGACAAGAGCGCGGTGGCCGCGGTCGTCGGCGTGGTGCGGGCTGATGATGTGCTTCTCCACCAGCACGTTGCGCTCCAACTGCGGCAGTTTGTCCATTTCCACATACATATATACGTGTTTGTCGGCGGCGCCGAGGTCGCCCACCGATTTGCGGATCTCGTCGGCGACGGCGGCCAGCGCCTTGCCGTCAGCCCGCCCCGGGAAAGGCACGCCTTCGAGATTGCGGGCCAGGCGGATGCGGCTGGAGAGGACGATGTCCCCGTCCGGTCCGCCGCCCTTCATCCACGGGGTCAGCGGCTTATCGAGCAGATTCTCTATCGACATCGGTCTCACCCCTTCTCCGCGTTAATTTGCCCTTCGAGGGCCTTGATCTCGTCACGCACCTTGGCGGCCTGCTCGTATTCCTCGCGGCCCACGTGACGGTCGAGCTCGCTTCTGAGCTGACGCAGCCGCTGCCTGAGCGCCAGCTTGCCGCCGCCCCGCCGCGGCACCTTGCCAGTGTGGGCGCTTGTGCCGTGGATGCGGCGCAACAGCGGTTCGAGCCGGTCGCCGTATGCCGTATAGCACTCGCCGCAGCCGATTTTGCCGCTGCGGCCGAAATCTCCGTAGGTCAGGCCGCAGTTGGGGCAGGCAGTCTCGCTCCTGTGCTGGGGCGGGCCGGCGAGGCTGGCGCCCATCATCCCCTTGAGGAAATCCTGGAAGGCAAAATTGGCGTCGGTCGAAAAAGACAACTCGCCCGCCTTCTCGGCGCAGGTATCGCACAGATGCTTTTCGGTCTTCTGATTATTGTTGATTTTGGTGATATGCACACTGGCTTGTTTTTCCTTGCAATCGTCGCACAGCATTACCGTTACCTCCCGTTTACTCGAAATCCGTCAGCCGCCTTAAGAGCGACCTCAGAATGCGGGCCTTCTCGGCCGCGCCGAGCTGGCCGCCGGCCGTCTGGAAAAAGTGATGCATGATGCCCGCCTCGCGGTCGCTCAGCATGCCGTACATCCTCAGCCGCTCAATGGTCTGCTCGATCTCGTCGGCCTGCGCCTCCTCACTAAGCTGGCGGGCGGCGTCCTCGTAGACAATCTGCCGCACGGGGATGCGGACGATGCGGACGAACCCGCCCGAACCGCGCCGCGACTCGACGATGAAGCCCCGCTCGACCGTGAACCGCGTGCTGAGTACATAGCTGATCTGCGACGGGGCGCAGTTCAGCTCATCGGCCATCTCGTTGCGCCTGAGAACGGCGACATGTTTCTCCTCGTCCGCCAGGCGGCTCAGGATGAAGTTCTCGATAATATCGGCCAAATTACCCATGTTACCAACTCCCGGTTTCTGACTATCTGATCTTTTGACATTTTGACCTTTGACTTTATTGTATCTGACTTTTTGACTTTTTGCAAGAGGGAATATGAAAAAAATAACAACCCCCGCCACTAGTCAGGCAGGGGTTTAAAAAGCACTAAGGGGATGGTCAGCGATTGTCTAGAAAGCTCCAGATGCAAGGCGCACCGGAAGAGCGCGCCGCGACGCGTACTTGGTTGCGTACGCTAGCAAGCGCTCTGAGGAGCAACGCCGCAGATGGACTTTCTAGGCAATCGCTAAAGTACTTCCAGCACCAAAAACTTGAGATAATTCGTCTCCGGCGCGGCCGGCAGTATCGGGTGATCCTTCGCCTGCGTCCGGTATTCGACCTGGCGCACCGTCCGCCGGGCGTCGCGGGCAGCGTCGAGGACGATGGCGGCGAAGAAATCGCGGTCCATGTGATAAGAGCACGAGCAGGTGACGAGGAAGCCGCCCGGCTTCACCAGCTTGAGGCCGCGCAGGTTGATCTCCTTGTAGCCGCGGGCCGCCCCCTCCAGGCCGCCGCGGTTTTTGGTGAAAGCCGGCGGGTCGAGGATGACGACGTCGTACTGCCTGCGTTCGTCGGACTGGCTGCGCAGCACATCGAAGGCGTTGGCCACCTGAAAGTCGCAGCGGTCGGCCACGCCGCTCAAGGCGGCGTTTTTGGCCGCCAGCTCGACGGCCGGCGCGGAGATATCGACGGCGTTGACGTGCTCGGCCCCGTAGCGGAGGGCGTGGACGGTGAACGAGCCGGTGTGGCAGAAGCAGTCGAGGACGCGGGCGCCGGCGACGAAGTCCTTCAGCAGGGTGAGATTCTCCCGCTGGTCGTAGAAAAAGCCGGTCTTCTGGCCGTTTTCGATATCGGCGTAAAAGGGGATGCCGTTCTCGCGCACTTCGATGAGGGTGGGGAACTCGCCCCGCAGGAAGCCCTTGCGCTGCTCCAGCCCCTCCAGCTCGCGCACCGGCACGTCGTTGCGCTCGTACACGCCGGCGGGGCTGAACATCTCCTCGAGGATGCCGACGATCATATCCTTATATATATCGATGCCGAGGGCGAGCGTCTGGATGACGAGGTAAGGCCCGAACTTGTCGACGATCAGGGCGGGCAGGAAGTCGGCCTCGCCGAAGACCAGCCGGCAGTACTCCGGCTCGGCGACAAACCGCTGCCGCCATTGCCAGGCGGCGGCGAGCCGTCGCTTGAGGAACTCGCGGTCGATCGGTTCCTGCTCGCGGCTTAAGATGCGGACGATGATCTGCGAGCGGGGGTTTATGTAGCCGCGGCCGATGAAACGGCGGCGGAAGTTGTACACGTCGACGATGTCGCCGGGGGCGAAGTCGCCCTCCACGGCGTCAAGCTCGGTCTGGTATACCCAGGGGTGGCCCGCCTCCACGCGGTGCTGCGCCCCCTTGCGCAGGATTATCTTGGCTGTCGCGTCCATATTCAGTTCCTCTCTCTCCGCTTTTTCCACCAATGATAGACGAGGTAGGCCGCTGTGAGGCCCATGAGCGTGCCGTTGACGAGTTTGAATTCGCGGGCGAAATAGGACGGCTCCCAGTAGGAAACCGGGCTGTGCGCCGCCAGCAGCGACAGCGGGTACAGGAAAAGGTTGGCGTGGGCGGCGTGGGTGAGGCCGTCAAGGAGTATGTGCGTGCCCCAGCCGACGACGAACGCCTGCCCGCTGCTGAAGGGCGGCAGCAGCGACAGGACAAAGGCCGCGCCCCAGAAGACCGCCGAATGGCCGGCGAGATCGACATGCAGCGCCCAGGGGTACTGCGGCAGATAGGTCATAAATGTCGTCGGCGAAAGGCGGAATAGCTCGCGCCAGCCGAAATCGCCCCGCGCCAGCAGGACGGCCATGAGAAAGATATATACGTAGTCCGGCAGCATCGACCCGGCGACAAACTGCCATACCTTGGGATGGCGCCGGGAAAGGAAATACAGCCAGAAGCCATGATGAAAAGTGAACATCCGCACCTCGCCGCCTGTTTACCCTTATTGTGGCACGAGGTGCGGAAGCGTATGCTACTTAACGAGACCGGGCGCCCCGGCCAGCACGCGGCCGGCTTCGGCGACGATCGCCGCGATTATATCCTTGACCGGCTCAATCTTCTTGAGCGGCAGCAGGCTCTGCCCCGCCTGCACCATGCCGTTCTCGATATCCCCGTCCACCGCCGCCAGGCGGTTGGTGCCGGCGGCCAGGCGGTTGAGCTCCTCGACCGGGGTGCCGCTGCGCTCCAGGGCGAGAAACTTCTCGGTGAATTTGTTCTTGAGGCCGCGCACCCCGTGGCCGATGGTCGCGCCGGTCACGACGGTGTCGGTGTCGACCGCCGCCAGCAGCTTCTCCTTGAACTTCGCGTGCACCGGGCACTCCTCGGCGACCATGAACCGTGTGCCGATCTGGACGCCGGCCGCGCCCATCACGAGCGCCGCCGCCAGGCCCCGTCCGTCGGCGAAGCCGCCGGCCGCGACCACGGGGATCGATACCAGCGGGATCACCTGCGTCATCAGCGCCATCGTCGTCAGCACGCCGATATGGCCGCCAGCCTCCATGCCCTCGATGACGATGGCGTCGGCGCCGCTGGCCTCGACGCGCTGGGCCAGTTTGGCGTTGGGCACGATGGGGATCTTCTTGATCCCCGCCTTGTCGAAGACCGGGAAATACGGCACCGAATTGCCGGCGCCGATGGTCACGAACGCCACCTTCTCCTCGCAGATAACCTCGATAACCTCATCCTTGGTCGGCGACAGCAGCGTGACATTCACGCCGAACGGCTTGGAAGTCAGCGACTTGGCCAGGCGGATCTGCTCCCGCACCCACGCCCCGCTTTGCCCGCCGGTGGCGATGATCCCCGCCCCCCCGGCAGCGGACACCGCGGCGGCCATGCGCGCTTCGGAAACCCAGGCCATGGCTCCCTGTAAAACGGGGTATTCGATACCCAGCAATGACGTCAATTTTGTCTGCATATTCATTCTCCTTTTAAGCGATTGACGCTACGTTCTATGCCAAGATTTTACTATGGCGGGCGCCTTCCTTGCAAGATAGTATGCCACCTCTCCCGGCCGAAAGTGCGCGGCGGAAATTTTTTTTGGAGATTTTATAAATTACTCTTTACATTCATGTCCAAGAGACTTATAATGAAAAACTGTATAAAGCATATAATAATGGGAGGAAGACAGCAATTCCTTGTGGAGAATGCCGCTTTTCATCAAAAATTTCCGGGTTTTCGGCTGTTTTTGCGGAAAAGTTGCTGTTTAGGGGTCGGTAATACCTGGCAAAGGGGCGATAATTATGATGAAAGTGATTGGCAAACATATCACGGTCGACATGTATGGCTGCAGCTTCGAGCGCCTCGACGACCTGGAATTCGTCAAGACGGCCATGCATACCGCGGTACGCGAAGCCAACATGACTCTCCTGGACTTCTCTTACTACAAGTTCGAACCGCAAGGTTTGACCGCCCTGGCGCTTTTAGCCGAAAGCCACATGAGTATCCACACATACCCCGAGCTGGGATATGCGGCGGTAGACGTCTTCACCTGCGGCGACCACAGCCGTCCCGATAAGGCCGTCTCCATCCTCAAAAATTTCCTCAAGCCGGAGAAAACGAAGATCACCAACATCAAGCGCGGCGACTTCGGCTCGGAAAGCGATATGAAACCCAAAGTCAAAGTGAGCATGACCCCCCTGCGCCGCGTCCGTACCACCGGCGCCAGGGTGCTCAGCTTCCTGTCCCGCGCGAAATAGCGACGAACAGCCCGGCGCCAGCCGGGCTGTTATTTTTTGTCCCTGCGCTCCCCGGTATAAAAACGGCCGCAACGGCTAAAATACGATTGGCAGATATGGTAAAATGTACTTGACAAATTGGTCGGAATAAAGAATAATGTTCATTAGATGATAATTATTATTGTTTGGAGGGATTATGATGAGCACCGACAAAAACCTCGCCGCCGCGTTCGCCGGCGAATCCCAGGCCAACCGCAAATACCTCGCGTTCGCCAGACAGGCCGACCAGGAAGGCTTCCCCCAGATCGCCAAACTCTTCCGGGCCACCGCCGAAGCCGAAACCATCCACGCCCACGCCCA
The DNA here is from genome assembly GCA_031460455.1 of Sporomusaceae bacterium. Classification (NCBI taxonomy): domain Bacteria; kingdom Bacillati; phylum Bacillota; class Negativicutes; order Selenomonadales; family Sporomusaceae; species Sporomusaceae bacterium. Next base: position 4,069 of record JAVKTQ010000008.1, on the reverse strand, counting down.
CCTCAAAGCCATGGGCGGCGTCAAGTCGACCGCCGAGAACCTCAAAGCCGCCTTCTCGGGCGAAACGTACGAATTCGAAGAAATGTACCCGCCGTTCATCAAGACAGCCGAGGCCGACAACAACGCCGCCGCTGTCCGCACCTTCAAGCTGGCCAACGAGGCGGAGAAAATCCACGCCGAGCTCTACAAGAAGGCGCTTGCCAACCTCGCCAGCAAGGAAGTTTACGACGTCTTCCTTTGCCCCGTCTGCGGCCATGTCGCCGAGGGCTCCGTGCCCGACGCCTGCCCCATCTGCGGCGCCAAGGCCGCGGCCTACAAGAAAATCGACTGACCTGATCTCCGAGCCCCCTGCGAAGCCGCGGTTATGCCGCGGCTTTTTTGTTTTACATTTATTCCCAAAACATATTATAATATAGACACTGTAAATTTTTTACATTTTAGCGAAGGGGGTTAATATCATGTCCAGACTGATTGCCAGGCGGCTGATATGGCTTTTGTGCGGGGCGTTCCTGCTCGCGCTGTGGCTGCCGCAGGCCGCGCTGGCGGCCGAGCCCGGCGGCCTCCGCTACACCGTCAGCGTGGTCAAATTCGAGAACCGGGCCGGCTGGCGAGGCCAGTGGGATGTCGGCGACGCCTGGGGGATGGTGCTCACCGACCTACTAAACCAGAGCGGCCGCTTCATCGTCCTCGGCGAAAAAGACATGCGCACGGAAACCCTTGATGAGCAAGACCTCGCCAAATCAGGACGCACCGCCCAGGGAGCCAAGACGCCGGTCGCCGGCCACCTGACCCCGGCCCAGCTGCTCGTCAAGGGAGCCATCACCCATGTCCAGGAAACCGGCCACAGCGGCGGCGGCATCTCCGTCGGCGGCGTGACGGTCGGCGGCGGCGGCGGCAAAGCGGAAATAAACGCCACCATGTATATCGTCGACGCCACCACCGGCATGGTGCTCGCCTCCACCAGCGTCGTCGGCAAGTCGACCAGCAGCCGCACCTCCATCCATTATCACGGCCCCGGTTGGTCGGGCGGCTACAGCAACTTCCAGAAAAGCAACATCGGCAAAGCGGTCGAGGACGCCGTCGCCCACGGCGTCCAGTGGATGATCGCCCAGTTGCCCAAGGTCCCCTGGCGGGGCGAGGTGGTCATGGTCCGGGACGGCAGCGTCTACGTCAACCGCGGCGCGCGCGAAGGCGTCGCCGTTGGCCAGGAGTTCCTCGTCGGCGCCGCCAATGTCATCCGCGATCCCAGCACCGGCGAAGTGCTCGACGAGAGCGTCGACGAGATCGCCCGCCTACAGGTGACGACCGTCAAGGAAAAGCTGTCGGTCTGCGAAGTCATCGGCGGCGATGCGGGGGCGATCGGCAAAGGCATGATGATCCAAAGACCATAAGCCGGTTGCCTAGAAAGCCCCATCTGCGGCGTTGCTCCTCAAAGCGCTTGCTTGCGTACGCCACAAAGTACGCGGCGCAGCGCGCTTGCACCCTTTCGGGTATAAGCGATCACATCAACGCTAAAGCGTTGTGTGTCTGCTTATCCGGTGTGTCTTTCATCTGGAGCTTTCTAGGCAACCTTAGGCTTTATGACAGTTCAAAGGGAGGCTGCTATTGCAGCCTCCCTTCCCTTTTACTCCTCCGCGGCCTTCTCCGCCGCCGGCTTTTTCTTCTTCAATCCCTCCAGCACCTCCGGCACCAGCTCGATCAACCTGTCCAGCGGCGCGGCGTTCTTCAGCTTCATCACCTGCACCTGGCCCTCGCGCACCACGATGACCGCGGAAGCGGAGATCTTCGCCCCGGCAGCCCCGCCGCCGCCCTCGCCGTGTGCGCCCTTGTCCGGGCACGATCCGCCGCCCGAACCGGCCCCGAAAGCGATGTCGACCACCGGGATCAGCGTAACCTCGCCGACCGTGATCGGGTCGCCGAACACCGTCTTGGCCTGCAGCATCTTCTCGAGATGGTCGAACAACACCTGCATCGAATCGGTTATGCCTGTACCTGCCATTTTCTTCTGCCTCCCGTCAATTTTTCGCTTATCCGTCGCCAATAAAACTTGCCTAAAAACCTTGCCACCGGCAGCACCACCGCGACCGGCCGCAGCGTCAGCACCGCCGCCGCCCGCCCTGACCAGCCGGCATCCGCGAAATCCGCCGCCGCTTCTAGCCCGGCCAATCTTCCCGTGCCGCGGGCGGCGCAGTACAGCGCGTGCAGCCAGGCGGTCACGGCCGGGTCGGCGAACCCGTAGCGGATATTGCCCTGCACCGCCAAATCCACAGCCGCCCAAATGTCGGCCAGCGCCCTAAACAAAGCCCGCCGCTCGCCGCCGCCAAGGCCGCCCCACTTCCGGGCCAGCGCCCGGCCGCGCTCCGCCGGCGAAGCTCCGGGCTCCCGCCGAATATCCGCGGACGGCGTCAGAGCGCGGCGCAAACCGCCGCACGCCCAATAACCGCCGTCGCCGTCGCGGCCCACCCGCACAAGGCCGCCCAGCGCCGCCGCCTCCGCGAACCAGCGCAGCCGGCCTTCGCCGTCCAGCCCGGCCCGCAGCCGCAGCGGCGCAAACAGCACCGCCGCTATCGCCGCGACGACCGCGACCAGCACCCACACCATGGCAACACCTCCCAGCAACCCTGGTTAATACTTCCTGTTCTGCGGCAGCAGCCTGATTATCCAGCCAGGCGTCACCGCCCGCACCAGCCGGTCCAGCTCCGCCTGCCTGCGATGATAGAGCCAGCCCGCATAAACCACCGCCAGCCCCACCAGTGTAAGCGCGAACGGGAAAAACAGCGAATCGCGGAACACCGTCCACGCGAGATGCCCGATATAGCCGAAAGTGCCAATCCCGCCCAGCACCAGGAAAACTTTCCGCTCCAGCAGCACCCCGCAGAACATCATGGCCACGTTGATGGCGCAATATATCGCCCTGTTCAGCTCCGACTTGCTGTTCAGCATCGACAGGCCGCCCCAAAAAGCCATCGCCCCGAAGATATACAGCCACTTGGCGTAATCCACCTCCCGGCGGCGGTCGATAACGAAAGCTGCGGCGGTCATGGCCATCCCGAAACCCATCGACACATACTTGTGATAGGTCCAGTAACGGTCCGGCCCGAACAGGATCGGCGTCAAGTCCATCGACATATACCAGAGCGTGAACGCCACCGGCGCCATCGCGAACGGTATCCTGGCGAACCTCATGCCGATGAGGCCGGCGGCCAGTGTCGCCACCTCCATCGTAACCCAGCCGCTCTTAACCCACATATGAAAATCCCGGTAAACGCCGGGGTAGCCTTTCGGCCATAGCCCCAGCCACTTCTGCAGCCCGTACACGCCCAGCGGCGTCATACAGACCGCCATAACGATCAGCAGCCCGCTCAGCACCGCCGACTTATCCCGGAAATGGCGGGCGGCGATAATAAACGCAGCCGCGTAGGCGGCGGCGATCGAGAAAAGCCCCGCCCCGCCGAATATCTCCCAGGCCGAATTCATAAACCAGCCCATCGCGCCGATCACGATCAGCGCCCCCAGATAATAAAGGAACTGGCTCAAAGTCGAACTCTCCTCCGACCGCTCCGCGCCCTCGCCTTTCGCCAGCGCCATCTGCCAGAGCGCATCCGCCTGCTCCTGGGTCAATATTCCTCTATCAACGGCTTCCGCCATATCCTCGCGCCCGATTGTAGTTTTCATCTCTTCACCTCATAAAGAAACTTTCGACGCCCGTCGGGTCAGCTCCTACAAACAGACAAAACCCGCTCGTATAAACGAGCGGGTTTTTCTAACCGGCGCCTACCTATCCTCCCAGGCCGTTTCCAGCCAAGTACTTTCGGCGTATGTGGGCTTAACTGCCGTGTTCGGTATGGGAACGGGTGGATCCCCACAGCTATCGGCACCAGATTTTAAGAGGTAAGCATCTCTTGCGGAGTATGCTCCCTCAAAACAGCACGGAAGAAAGTGTTGCACATTTCATTGGATCAGGCTTGGCAATATAAGTCAAGCCCTCGGCCTATTAGTACCAGTCAGCTGAAGTGATTACTCACCTTACACTCCTGGCCTATCAACCTCGTGTTCTACAAGGGGCCTT